>JAJRYL010000095.1 GCA_024275855.1 Deltaproteobacteria bacterium | reverse complement strand
TCATAACCCTGAAAGTCAGCGAAACCCTTGGCGCTAAGTACACGCGTTATCGCAGCGGTAAGCGTGGTCTTGCCGTGGTCAACGTGACCGATGGTTCCGACGTTGACATGCGGTTTATTCCTTTCAAACTTTTCCTTACTCATACCATCCTCCGAATAGCTCTTTTATTTATCATTTTTAAAATTAATCTTAAACAGACGCCGCTTCAAATGCCGTATATATCCGTAAGTCCGGCAACCTGTTTCAATTAAGCCGGTTCGGCCAACCCTGCTTTACCGCCGAAACAACGTATTCACTATGCCGGTTCCCTACACGGCACAAACATAAAACTGATTGCGTGCCGGAGATTTACGCAGGTTACTTTGCCTGAACCTTGGCCGTAATAACCTCGGCAACCGAGTTTGGCACCTGCTCATAAACATGAAACTGCATTGAGAACGACGCCCTGCCCTGAGACATAGAGCGAAGGTCCGTAGCGTAACCGAACATGTTGGCAAGAGGAACGTGAGCGGTTACAACCTGAAAACCGCTTCTTGAGTCCATGCCCTGCACCTTGCCGCGCCTTGAGTTAAGGTCTCCGATAATGTCGCCCATAAACTGCTCCGGCATTACGGACTCAACCTCCATTATAGGCTCAAGCAGTACCGGGTTTGCCTTGCGCATAGCCTCTTTAATACACATGGAACCGGCTATCTTAAAGGCGACCTCCGAGCTATCTACGTCATGGTAAGACCCGTCCACCAAAGTGGCCTTAATATCTACAACGGGGTAACCGGCAAGAACACCCGAACCGAGCGCCTCTTTAATACCGTTTTCAACAGGGTTGATGAACTCTCTTGGAATCGATCCGCCCTTGATCTTGTTTATAAACTCGAAACCGATACCGACTTCACTCGGGCCGACCTCTA
Organism: Deltaproteobacteria bacterium; assembly: GCA_024275855.1. Classification (GTDB taxonomy): domain Bacteria; phylum Desulfobacterota; class GWC2-55-46; order GWC2-55-46; family JADFVP01; genus JADFVP01. The sequence goes on along the minus strand of JAJRYL010000095.1, from coordinate 7,318 downwards.
AAACAACGTGTCCGTACTGACCGCGTCCGCCGGACTGCTTTGCGTACTTGGTCTCGGCCTCGACGTTTTTGGTGATGGCCTCTTTATACGCGACCTGCGGTTTACCGACGCTCGCCTCGACCTTAAACTCCCTCATCAGCCTGTCAACGATTATCTCAAGGTGAAGCTCGCCCATGCCGGAGATGATGGTCTGGCCGGTCTCTTCATCGGTATTGACCCTGAAGGAAGGGTCTTCGACAGAAAGTTTCTGAAGCGAAATACCGAGCTTCTCCTGATCCGCCTTTGTCTTCGGCTCAATGGCTATAGACATGACGGGGTCCGGAAAGGTCATCGACTCAAGGATAATCGGGTGGTCCGCGACCGCTATGGTATCGCCCGTAGTGGTGCTTTTAAGACCTACCGCAGCGGCTATGTCGCCAGCGAGAATCTCGTCGATCTCTTCGCGTTTATTAGAATGCATCTTAACGATACGGCTGACGCGCTCCCTTGTGCCCTTGGTGCAGTTCTGCACATAAGAGCCTGACTCAAGCCTGCCCGAATAGACCCGGAAGAACGTAAGCTGACCTACGAACGGGTCCGTCATTATCTTAAAAGCGAGCGCGGAGAAGGGTGCTTCGTCATTTGCCTCGCGAGCCTCTTCCTCATCAGTCTTCGGATTGATTCCTACGATTGCCTTAACGTCTACAGGAGAGGGCAGATAATCAATTACGGCGTCGAGAAGGAGCTGCACGCCCTTGTTCTTAAAGGCCGTACCGCAAAAGACAGGTGTTATCTCCAAAGAGTTGGTGCCCTTGCGTATAGCGGCTACTATATCGTCGCCTGCTATCTCGCCGCCTTCGAGATACTTCTCCATAACGTCTTCGTCAAAGTCCGCCGCCGCCTCTTTAAGTTTATCGGTGTACTCGGCGACTTTTTCCACCATATCGGCAGGCACGTCTACAACCTTATACTTCGCGCCGAGATTTTCGTCTTCCCATATAATAGCTTCACCCGTTACAAGGTTGACGATGCCTAAAAAGTTCTCTTCGGCACCGATAGGAAGCTGCATGACGACAGGACGGGCCTTAAGCCTGTCTACAATCATATCAACAACGTTATAAAAATCGGCCCCCGTACGGTCCATCTTATTGACAAAGGCTATACGCGGCACACCGTACCTGTCGGCCTGCCTCCAGACGGTTTCGCTCTGCGGCTCTACACCGCCGACGGAACAGAAAACAGCTACCGCGCCGTCGAGCACACGAAGCGACCTTTCGACTTCGATAGTAAAGTCAACATGGCCGGGCGTATCGATTATGTTTATTGAGTAATCTTTCCAGGTACAGGTTGTGGCTGCTGACGTGATGGTAATGCCGCGCTCTTTCTCCTGCTCCATCCAGTCCATTGTGGCGTTGCCGTCATGGACTTCACCGATCTTATAAGTCACACCGGTGTAGTAGAGGATCCGCTCGGTGGTGGTCGTCTTGCCGGCATCGATATGGGCCATTATGCCGATATTTCTCTGCTTCTCTATCGCTATCTTTCTTGACACTGACACTTCTCCGCGACCACGCATTTATGCGCGGCCTACCTGTTACAATCACCTGTGAAGCGATTTTACTCAAAAAGCCCCCACAGAAAAGACCCGGCTCAAAAGCCCGTAAACCTAAATTCCTCGTACTTGCAATACGTAAAAAAATATAAAAGTTGATTTAACGATCAACCGGAAAACTCTAAAAAAAGGAACGAGCAGACCAATCGGGCAAAACAGAACCACTACCTGCCCGGCTTACCAGCGGTAATGGGCGAACGCCTTGTTGGCCTCGGCCATGCGGTGCGTATCTTCACGCTTTTTAACTGAGCCGCCCTTGCCGTTGGATGCGTCTATAAGCTCTCCGGCAAGTTTTTCGGCCATCGTCTTTTCGTTGCGCGAACGGGTATGGGCGACTATCCAGCGAAGCGCGAGAGCGAGCTTCCTGTCCGGCCTTACCTCGACCGGAACCTGGTACGTCGCGCCGCCGACCCTGCGCGACTTTACCTCTACCGCAGGGCGAACATTTTCAAGCGCCTTTTTAAATACCTTTAACGGCTCGGTACTTAACTTCTCTTCTATAATATCGAAAGCACCGTAGAGTACGCTCTCGGCCTTGCTCTTTTTGCCGTCCGACATAAGGCGGTTCATAAACTTGGTTACGATCATATCGCCGTATCTCGGATCCGGCAGAACATCTCTTTTAGGTACGTTTCCCTTGCGAGGCATCTATATCCATCCTTAAATAGTAACTTTAAAATAACTTGAATACTCCGGGCACCCGGCACAACCCAACACTTCAACTACACGATACGCCGACACCAAGACCGCCCGATTACGATAACACTAAAACCGGCCGGCCTGCTTTAACCGCCCGCGAATACCTACTTGGGCCGCTTTGCACCGTACTTACTTCTCGACTGCTTCCTGTCCTGAACACCGACCGTATCGAGAGTACCACGAACGATATGATACCTGACACCGGGAAGATCCTTGACCCTTCCGCCCCTTATAAGAACAACGGAGTGCTCCTGAAGGTTGTGCCCGACTCCGGGAATGTACGACGTTACCTCTACACCGTTTGTAAGCCTTACCCTTGCGACCTTACGGAGCGCGGAGTTCGGTTTTTTCGGCGTTGTCGTATAGACCCTTACACAGACTCCCCTCTTCTGAGGACAGTTTTCGAGTGCTGGCGATGTGGTCTTTTTAGTAGATTTCTTTCTGCCCTTACGGACAAGTTGATTTATAGTCGGCATAATTCGCTTTCTTAAAGATTTCCATTGGTGGAAAGTTCAATAATTTACCAGTTTTAATATCAGTTGTCAACAAGTAAATTATAGCTACTTAACGTATTTTATATCTTTTTTTACCATCACTTCGGTTCAACCGCTACTTTAGCGTTACAGACGGGCATTAAAGCGGCCTTAACCGGTCAAAGGCTGTTTAAAATCTCGTTTTTCCGGCCGTCTCCCTGAAAACGGTATCAGGCGTTTTGAGGCTCTTTATCCGCCTCTTTCTCTGACGCCGCCTCCCCTAAAAGCTGTTCCGGGGTCAAAAGCGGCTCTTCCTCCTCGACGACAGGCTCCGGCTCGACATGCGCCCTTACGTCCGTATAGGTTCTAAACCCCGAACCTGCCGGAATAAGACGACCCATTACAACGTTCTCTTTCAGGCCCCTCAGGTAGTCTATTTTGCCTTGCAGCGCGGCCTGCGTTAGCACCTTGGTAGTCTCCTGGAACGACGCCGCCGAGATAAAGCTCTCGGTTGATAGCGACGCCTTGGTAATACCCTGAAGCAGCGGTTCCGCTACAGCCGGCAACATCCCTTTTTGCAGTATAGCCTCGTTCGCCTCTTCAAAGAGGTTGCGGTCTACCTGCTCGTCTATCAGCAGATTGGTGTCTCCGGCGTCCTTGATCTTGACCTTGCGGAGCATCTGCCTGACTATGGTCTCTATATGTTTATCGTTTATCTTAACACCCTGAAGCCTGTAGACCTCCTGCACCTCGTCGACAAGGTACTTGGCAAGCTCTTTAACGCCAAGCACGCTGAGTATATCGTGCGGGTTCGCGCTGCCGTCCATAAGCGGCTCTCCGGCTATAACCCTGTCGCCCTCGCGCACGCTTATATGTTTACCCTTCGGTATAAGGTACTCTTTTTCACCTCCGGCGTCGGGCGTAATAACAACCTTACGCTTGCCCTTTGTGTCGGCGCCGAAAGAGACCAGGCCGTCGATTTCTGAGATAACGGCGCACTCCTTCGGTTTACGGGCCTCGAAAAGCTCGGCTACCCGCGGAAGTCCACCCGTTATATCCTTGGTTTTGGTCGTCTCTCTCGGAATCCTCGCGACAAGGTCTCCGGACTGAAGCTCAATACCTTCGGTAACGGTTATAATCGCTCCGACAGGAAGAAGATAGCGGGCACGAACGTTTGAGCCGCCTATCTTCAGGGTCTGGCCCGCCGCATCCTTAATAGAGATACGCGGCCTCATATCACCCTCTTTATACCCGACAATTACCCTTGACGAAAGTCCGGTAACCTCATCGACCTGCTCGCGCATGGTCTTGCCGTCTTCAATATCTCCAAAACGCACAACACCGCCAACCTCGGTAATAATAGGAATGGTATACGGGTCCCAGTCGGCGATAACCGTACCGGCCTTAACGCCCTCTCCCTCTTTTATAAGTAGGCGCGCTCCGTAGATAAGCGCGTCGCGCTCACGGTCGCGGCCCTGATCGTCCTGTATCGCTACCTCTCCGTTACGGGTCATTGCAATAGACTCGCCTTTGGAGTTTAGCGCTATATTGAGGTTATGGTACTTGACCGTACCGTCGTGACGGGCTTCGAGCTGCGTCTGTTCCGCCCTTCTCGACGCGGTACCTCCTATATGGAAGGTTCTCATCGTAAGCTGGGTGCCCGGTTCGCCAATGGACTGCGCGGCTATTACGCCTACGGCCTCGCCCATGTCTACCATAATTCCGCGGCTCAGGTCTCTGCCGTAACACTTGATGCAGATACCCCGCGTCGAGCGGCAGGTAAGCACAGAGCGTATCTTTACCTTCTCAACGCCCGCCTCGCCAATCTTCTCCACCTTCTCCTCGTCTATCTCCTCGTTGGCGTGAACCAACAGCTCTTCGGAGAACGGATCGACAACTTCTTCGAGTGCGACACGGCCAAGGATTCTTTCGCCTATAGCCTCGATAATCTCGCCGCCCTCTACCAGTGAGGTCATGTAGATACCGTCGAGAGTACCGCAGTCGTCCTCTGAGATAATAGCGTCCTGCGCGACGTCAACGAGCCTGCGGGTAAGGTACCCTGAGTTGGCGGTCTTAAGGGCCGTATCGGCAAGACCTTTGCGCGCGCCGTGAGTATAGATGAAGTACTGAAGTACCGTTAACCCCTCGCGGAAGTTGGCGGTAATCGGTGTTTCGATAATCTCGCCCGACGGCTTGGCCATCAGACCTCTCATGCCCGCAAGCTGCCGTATCTGCTGCGCCGAACCCCTGGCGCCTGAGTCGGCCATAATAAAGATAGGGTTGAAACTCGGAAGGCTGGTTACGGTACCGTCTTTAGCGACGACCTTGTCCGTACTCAGCTCCTTCAACATCTCATCCGCTATCTCTTCCGTGGCCTGCGCCCATATATCAATAACCTTATTGTAGCGCTCGCCGTCGGTAATAAGACCTTCCTGGTACTGGGTCTGTATCTCCTGTACCTCTTCGTACGCGGCGTCGAGCAACTCGGGCTTCTTCTCCGGGATCTTCATGTCGTCTATGCAGATGGAGATACCTGCCTTGGTGGCGTACGTGTAACCCATATCCTTAAGCTTGTCGGCAAGCACAACCGTCTCTTTGCTGCCGCACTTCCTGTAACAGATGTCGATAAGGTCGGCAAGGCGTTTTTTGTCCATAACCTTGTTGACCTCTTCAAATCCGATACCGCCCGGAACGATCTCCATAAGAATAACCCTGCCCGTCGTGCTGTCGTAAAGCTTGCCGTTGTAGCGCACCTTAATGACGGCCTGCAGGTGGAGTGCCCCGGAGTCGTAAGCGGCGCGAACCTCGTCGAAAGAGCTGTAACTTCTGTGCTCTCCGCTTACTCCGGTGCGTTCGCGTGTCATATAGTAGAGACCGAGCACGATATCCTGAGTAGGAACGATTATCGGCTTTCCGCTCGCCGGAGAGAGAATATTGTTGGTGCTCATCATCAGCACGCGGGCCTCTGTCTGCGACTCTATGGAAAGAGGCACGTGAACGGCCATCTGGTCTCCGTCGAAGTCCGCGTTAAAAGCGGTACAGACAAGCGGGTGGAGCTGTATGGCCTTGCCCTCTATCAGGAGCGGTTCAAAGGCCTGAATACCGAGCCTGTGAAGGGTAGGCGCGCGGTTCAGCATAACGGGGTGCTCGCGTATAACCTCGTCGAGCACGTCCCATACCTCCGGCCTCTCCTTTTCGAGCATCTTCTTGGCGCTCTTGATCGTTGTGGCGTAACCCCTCTCCTCAAGCTTCTGGTAGATAAAAGGCTTGAACAGCTCTACGGCCATCTTCTTCGGCAGGCCGCACTGGTGCAGCCTGAGATCCGGCCCTACGACGATAACGGAACGGCCCGAATAATCGACCCTCTTGCCAAGCAGGTTCTGGCGGAAACGTCCGCCCTTGCCCTTTATCATGTCGCTTAGGGACTTAAGCGGCCTCTTGTTCTGGCCCGTGATTATGCGGCCCCTGCGGCCGTTATCGAAGAGCGCGTCAACCGCCTCTTGAAGCATCCGCTTTTCGTTGCGTATAATAATATCGGGAGCGCTAAGCTCCATAAGCCTTTTGAGCCTGTTGTTCCTGTTGATGACGCGGCGGTAAAGATCGTTAAGATCAGAGGTCGCGAAGCGGCCTCCGTCGAGCGGAACGAGCGGACGAAGGTCGGGCGGGAGCACCGGGATAATCTCAAGTATCATCCACTCAGGCTTGTTGCCGGACTGTACAAAGGCGTCGATTACCTTGAGCCTCTTGGCTATCTTCTTCTTCTTTGCGTCAGAAGCGGTCTTCTTCATCTCATCCCTGAGAGTTACCGAAATCTCTTCAAGGTTCAGGTCCTTGAGCCGCGCCCTGATTGCCTCGGCGCCCATGCCAGCCTCGAAACTGTCGAAGCCCCACTGCTCGATTCCCTCCTGGAACTTCTCTTCGTTCAAGACGTCGCCGGCGGCAAGATCGGTCTCTTTGGGGTCTATAACTATATAATTTTCGTAGTACAGCACACGCTCAAGCTCTTTAAGAGTCATGTCGAGCGCGGCGCCTATGCGTGAAGGAAGACTTCTTAAAAACCAGATATGGGAGACCGGGGTCGCAAGGTCGATATGCCCGAGCCGCTCTCTTCTAACCTTGGACGGTATAACCTCTACTCCGCACTTCTCGCAGACAATGCCCCTGTGCTTCATTCTTTTATACTTGCCGCAGTTACACTCAAAGTCCTTTACAGGGCCGAATATCTTCGCGCAGAAGAGACCGTCCCGCTCAGGCTTGAACGTCCTGTAGTTTATGGTCTCAGGCTTCTTCACTTCTCCATGAGACCACTGCCTGATCTTTTCAGGGGACGCAATAGATATCCGAATGGCGCTAAAGTCCATCGGTTTTTTGTGCTTTTCAAACAAGGCCATGAGGCTTTCCAATGCTACCTCCTTTAAATGCGTACACCGGTAAGAGCGTATCGCAAAGGTTACAAAATAACAGCGTACGCTCTTTTAATTAAGCGCGTACTTTAAAAACTCAGCCAACTTTTTTATACTGGATTTTTCTACCAGTTCAGAACTTTTTGCGGCGT
>JAJRYL010000094.1 GCA_024275855.1 Deltaproteobacteria bacterium | reverse complement strand
GAGTACGTAATGATGGTGCCGGGCGACAACGAAATACCGTCCGAAGCTATTGAGAGGGTCTTGGCCAAGACAGGCAAAGCCGACCTTGTAATTCCGTACACGAATAATACCTGGGTCAGGCAGTGGTCGAGGCGTATAGTCTCACGCGCCTTCGTTATACTTATGAATACCCTCTTCGGTCTGAGGTTGAAGTACTACAACGGTACCTGCGTACTGAAAGCCAAGGAGCTTAAAAAGCTCAAACTTACCACGTGGGGTTTTGCGTACATGGCCTCTATTTTAGTGCGCCTTATCAGGTCCGGCTCGACTTACGTAGAGGTAGGGGTAGATATTTCGCAAAGAGAGACCGGCGCTTCGCAGGCCTTTACGTTCAAAAATATAGTAAGCGTAGTTAGCGCTATCGCCTCTCTGTTTATAGAAGTGCGCCTTAAAAGCCGCGCCTTTTACAACAGGGTGGGCGAAGCAAAAAGCTGACGGGTTGAAGGATATAAATTGAAGATTCTTTTTGTCTTAAAAGACGTTGAATATATAGACCCTATGGGTATTATGCTGCTCTCGGCATTAGCCAAAGAGCAGGGGCACACGACGGCTATGGCCGTGCTCTCCGACGGTAAACTTATGGAGACCGTTAAAAAAGAGGCGCCCGACGTTGTGGCCTTTAGCGCCAAGACCGGAGAGCACAAGTACTATATCGCCGCCAACGACCTTATAAAAGAGACGCTGCCCAATGTCGTTACCGTAATCGGCGGGCCGCACGCCACGTTTTTCCCCGATATTATAAAGGAACATCCGTTCGACGCGCTCTGTATCGGCGAGGGCGACGACGCGTGGCCGGAGCTTCTCTCGGCGATTGAAAAGGGCGAGCCGTACGACACAATCGCCAATATAGTAACCAAAAGCAACTTCTCGTCCGAAAGCGCCAAGAGCGTGCGGCCGCGCCGCCGTTCGTTGGACGACCTTCCATTTCTCGACCGTGAACTCGTCTACTCGTCCACCCGCCTTGTCCGTTTTCCCATGCGCTCGTTCATGGTAAGCAGGGGGTGTCCGTACAAATGCACCTACTGCTTCAACCACCAGTACAACGCCCTTTACAAAGGCAAAGGGCCGGTGGTATCGCGCATGAGCGTTTCGAGGGTAATCGCCGAGCTTAAAGAGCTTAAAGAGAATTACGAAACGCAGTTCATAAAGTTCTACGACGATATATTCCTTTACAAGGACGACGAATGGCTCGACGAATTTTCACAGCGCTACCCGCGCGAAATCGGCGTGCCCTTCCACTGCCTTATGCGCGCCAACCTGCTTACGGAACCGATACTTTTAAAGATGAAAAAAGCCGGGCTCGCCTCTATCAGCATGTCTATAGAGAGCGGCAACGAACGCGTAAGAAACGACATACTCAAGCGCGACATGTCGCGCTCTACAATGACCGACGCCTTTGAGTTGTGCCACAAACACGGCATACCAACATTTTCTAACACTATCTTCGCCATACCGAGCACGTCTATCAAAGAAGATATAGAGTCCCTCGACCTCAACCTCGACTGCAAGGTGACTTTCGGCGAATTTCCGCTCTTCTTCCCGTATCCGAAGACCGCGCTCGCCGAGTACGCCATTACCAACGGTTACTTCGACGGAGACTACGACTCGCTTCACATGAGTTACCAGTCGCTCTCTCCTTTAAAGATCTTCAGCGCGAAAGAGAAGTTGCAGCAGCGCAACCTCTCGCTGCTCTCAACCCTGTGCCTGCTCTTCCCGTCTCTCAGGAATATAACGGTAAACCACCTTATCAACCTGCCGTTATCGAGCCTCTACTTTGTGCTCTACTTCTTTACCAAGGCGTATCTTATTAAGAGAAAGATCTACCCGATGAAGTTCTCTTTCATAAATACGTTAAGAGAGGCGTACGAAAGTTTTGTGCTTGAAAAATTCAAGCATACAGACGAAGTACTCAAAGAGAGTAAGTAGCCCGCTCTCACTGTTATCTGTACCGGTGGCGTTTACGGGCTTGAATCAAGTACGGATTGGTAAAAAAAAGATGAGACCGGCAGAGCACCTTATACTCGGCACCGTAACCTCGGTTGCGCTCTACCCTATGCTCGGTGCGCTCGGGTCGGCTACTTTTTTAACCGGCAGCGTATTGGTCGATATCGACCACTACCTCGACTTTATCTACCATAACCGTTTTACGGATTTCAGTTTCGGCAACATGTTCAGGTACCACGGCGCTATAGAGAAGCTGCTCAACCGGCCTGAGATGCTAAACGTTGAGATTTTTCATACGGTAGAGTTTATGCTGCCTCTTTACGCGCTCTTTTATTACCTGCAAAGTCCCGTACTCGGCGCGCTCTTTTACGGAATACTTTTTCATATAGGGCTCGACATGGTCAGCCTCTTAAGGCGCGGGCTCTTTTTTAAAAGATGCAACTCTATTACAGAGTACTTGATCAGGCGAAAATTTATGGCGCGCCGCGGGCTTGTTCCGGCTGCGGTCTACTTTGACGCGCTGCGCATTATTAACGAAAAAAAGCTGGGAGCAGATAAATGGCACGCGAAAAGGTCCTGATAATAAAACTCGGTTACTCAGAGACCCTGGTCAACGACATAAGCAGTACCACCAGCCTCGGCGACGTGCTTAGAAGCACGGTTCTGCTTAGTCACTTCAAGGGCGCGCACATAACGTGGCTTGTTGACGAGGCGGCCATACCGCTTTTAAAGGGCAACAAACTGATAGACCGTATAATGCCTTACGACCTTACAACGGTGCTTCAGCTTCGCGCTGAACGGTTCGATACTATTGTCAACCTCGAAAAGGTCGCGGGTATCTGCGCGCTCTCAGACTCTCTTTCGGGCTGGCGCAGGTTCGGCTTCAGGTTCGACCCCGACACCGGCGAGGCAAAGGCGTACGACGGAACGGAACGTGTTCTGGAAATCTGCCAGAAGCCTGAAGACAAGATAGCGAGCACAAAGTTCTGGGAGGACATACTCTTTGAGATCGTAGGCTCCGAGTGGAGAGGAGAGATGCCGGTACTCGGCTACGAACCTACCTCTCAAATAAAGTACGACATAGGTTTCAACCACAATGTGGGCGGCAAATGGCCGATAAAGGCGTGGCCCCTTCCATACTGGAACGAATTGCAGGCGTGTCTCGATTCTAAATATTCAATCACCTGGCAGGAGGGGCTCGATTCGCTCGAAGAGTACATAGAGTGGATCAACTCGTGCGAACTTATAGTAACCAACGACTCGCTCGGTCTTCATATAGCCCACGCCCTCGGCAAAAAGATTATAGCGCTCTTTGGCCCGACCGTCTCAAACGAGGTGTACATAAAGAACGGTGTTAAGCTTCTGCCTGAAAAAGAGTATGACTGCCTGCCGTGCATGAACAATACCTGTATAAAAGAAAGACCGTGCCTGTACGACATTCTACCTGAAACCGTATATGGCGAAATTAAAAAAATACTTGAGCATAAGTAACCGGCCCTGCCGGAATGCGCAGGCTTTTTTTGCTTATGATTCTTAAGCATTGACCGAACGACATGGTATTTACAACCGGGGCGCGCGCCGGTCTTTTAACGGCTTAACAGAGTGACGATAAAAATGAAAAGACTTAAAGAGATTACGATACCGGAGAGCCACAACTATTTAGCGGCCTTTCTAACGCTCGGCTGCAACCTTACATGCAGTTACTGCATAAACCACTTCGGCACGACGGCTCCGGGAACCCGGCTCCTTACAGGCGCCGAATGGGTAGACGGACTCAATCGAATCGTCTCAAGAACCGACCTGCCCTTGACGCTTCAGGGCGGCGAGCCGACCATCCATAAAGATTTCATCTATATCGTCAACAACCTGAAACCGGAACTCAATATAGACCTGCTTACTAACCTGCACTTCGATATAGAGCGCTTTATGGCCGAGGTCTCTCCCGACAGAATCAAACGAGACGCCCCGTACGCCTCCATAAGGGTGAGCTACCACCCGGAGGTAATGGAGCTTACGCCCCTTAAAGAAAAGGTGCTGCGGCTCCAGAGAGCCGGTTACAGTATAGGTATATGGGGGGTTATGCACCCCTCGCAGGCAGCGGAGATCGAAAGAGCGCAGAAAGAGTGCGTGGAGGCCGGAATAGATTTCAGGCAGAAAGAGTTTTTAGGAGAGTACAGAGGGCGCATGCACGGCACCTTCATGTACGACGGGGCAATCGATAAAAAAGAGAAAAAGAGCGTGCTGTGTAAAACTACCGAGCTTATTATCGGCCCCGGAGGCGGTATCTACCGCTGCCACTCGGACCTGTACGAAGGACGGACGCCAATCGGTTCCATACTCGACCCTGACTTCGAGATAGAAGAGGTCTTCCGGCCGTGTGACCACTTCGGCCACTGCAACCCGTGCGACGTAAAAGTAAAGACGAACCGCTTACAGCAGTACGGCCACACCTCCGTAGAGATTAAGGAAATAGAATAAAGAGCCGCCTGCCCCGCGGCGGCTCGAACGCAAGCGTCAGTTTGTGAAACTTTTCAGTACTTAAAAAAAAGCATAAAAAAAGGAGGAACCGGTAAGGTTCCTCCTTTTTTTATGCTTTCATACAACTGTACTTTCTACAGATTTCTAAGGCAATGCCGGAAGGTTTATCCTGCCGTTAAAGATAATGAGCGCATTGTCATTTGTAGTCAAAGCTCCGGCTGTTGACCTGATCTCTATACTGCCACCGGAAAGAGTCATGGTTGGCGTACCGACAATAGCTATGTTCGGACTCGGCCTGTAACCTCCGGATTTGAGCGCCGCAAGGCCGTCTACAGTACCGCCGGCATTATCCGTAAGGTAGGACTGCGCCGCCGTGTAGGCGTTCTTGGCATCTGAGTCAACCTCCGACTTATACGCCCTCAAACGATACTTCGAAAACTGAGGTATTGCAATTGCCGCCAAGATCGCGATGATAGCAACAACGATCAGGAGTTCGACAAGTGTAAAACCCTCTGTCTTTTTACCAGACCTCTTCGCAAGGTCTATTATTCTCTGTATAATCATTGTAAATCTCCTTTCCCTAAATTAAACTAAAAACCCGCTGTCCATTTATTTATATATTTAAATACTTATTCGGCATATATATGAAAAACTTAACCACTGCATCTACACAGATAATATGCAACACCCATGCCAAAGATAGTTAAGCTAATAAATCTAACAACTTAGCGCCCACGGAATCCGCTCTTCAACCGGATAAATGACAAAAAACGGCAGAACTTGACAATTTTTGTCATTCTGCGGAGAACGCCGGAGACCTGTTGAACGGGGTAACAGAGGGTACGCCGTTGCGCACCTATAGCCCGTCCGGTACTACCGCGCCCCGAACAAGCCCTCTGATTAAAACGGCTCTTTCGGCTCTTCCGGCGCCTTCATGACTATCGGCAAGCCGCGACAGTACGACCGCGTACTCAGGTTCGGTTTCAATAGCCTTTGCGTACGCCTCTAAACCGTCTTTATAAGCGGAAGACTCGAAGAAGAGATTGCCAAGCCTGAAATAAATATCGGCCAATTCACTTTTGTCATCACAAATGAAAGCGGCTCTTTGCAGGGCGTCTATCGCCGTCTCACGCATGTTCAACTCGATAGACGCGAAACCGAGGATTTTGTACGCCAGATAGACGGCCTTATCGTCAGCTCTTAAAAGATATTTTTTTAGCAACTTTACAGACGAGCCGTACTCTTTTGTATCGTAGTACGCTACGCCGAGAGCTAACGACGCCTCTTTAAAGCCGGGTTTTTCTTCAAGGGCCAGAGTAAACTGCCCTATAGCCTCATCATACTTTTTAAGATGACTCAGCGCCACGCCGTAGTCGTACCGCGTGTACGGATTATCCGTTATACCGATACTGTCTTGAAAGTGTACGGTGGCGCTTTCAAGATAACCCGCGCCAAGCTCCGTCTCTACCTGCCCAAGTTTATGTAACGCCCTTGCAGACCTGTTTGCCCCGCCTCTTAAAAGAAACCGCGTAAGTTCCGCGCGCATTGCCTCAAGTTTCTCCCTCTTTTCAGGTGCTTCAAAAGAGAGCCCATCCTCGCAAACCTGCGCCTCTTTAAGCTCGTACTTATTAATCAACTCTCTGTTAGCCCCGTTATCGAGTACGAACAGAACCGAGACTTCGTCAAAGTTAACCGCCTTCCACTTCTTTGATTTCACAAGCACACCGCACAGACTTTTTTTAGACGACACGAGCGCGGCCTCAAGCTTGTGCTCCGTTACAAGCCTCTTCCACTTCGTATCGTCCGTAGCTACGCGTGTAGACCAGAAAAAGGCCGGAGAGTAGACCGTAGGTGTTCTGCCGTCGATGAAAACTTTGTGCCCCGGGCGGCTGAAGATAAGATAACCGCCGTGAACGTACTCGTTATAAAGATTGCCGTCAAGACCTGAGCGGGCCAAAAAATTAACATTACCCTCAGGGTAGACCCCGGCCTTTAGCCCGAGCCCGAAGTTGGAACG
>JAJRYL010000093.1 GCA_024275855.1 Deltaproteobacteria bacterium | reverse complement strand
GATTCGAGAACCGCTCTTTCTTTATTATAACCTCTGTGGCGCTTTGCATGTAGGTGTCCGATTTTTAGTTGATTGGTGTCTGTTGAAGGTGACGAGAAAAAACGTTTCGCATCACATTTGCTCTACCCTATTTTTTCATAAATACGCCCGCTCTTTTAAATGTTTTATCAAGGTTCAAGAGCATGGATACGGCCTCGGTTAAGGCCCCCTTTATAATCTTCATCCTGCTGTACGGGTAACCGAGTTTTTCAAGTCCTGTTTTGTGGTACTGCCAGAACTCGTCGCCTCTTTTCTTTAAAATATTTTTGGCAAGAAACCTGTAGTACTCCTCAAGTCTCATTCTCATAACCTGGTCGTACTCTGTGTCCGTAAAGAGCGCATGGCTATTGGCTTTTATCATGCCAAGAAATTCCAATATCGCCTGGTCGAACCTTGTGCCGATGTCCGACGATTGAGACCCTTCGTGTAACCGGACAAATGATAGCACCTGGTGAACAAAACCGAAGTCGGAATCTTGTAAAATTCTAAAGCACGCGTCTATATCCGCGTAAAGGATCTCTTCGTTATAGAATTTTTTATACTTTCTTACTATATCGGCACGAATCAGAGTAACCGTAGGAGGACCGAAAACAGTATATTTATCCATGAAGGCCGCGCGGCTTACCTCGTGGCCGCCAACTACCGTTTTGGGGTATATTATGCCGGTACATCTTAGTTCGGTACTGGTCGAGTTGCCCATAAGAATGTACGACCCTACTATTCCGACATTTGGATTCGCCTCGGCCACCTCTACCATCTGTTCAATGCAGGCGGGGTATAAGAGGTCGTCCGCGTGAACTACCTTGCAGTATCTGCTCTCAGGAGTCAGCTGACTTATAGCGTGATTCCAGTTCTGCATAAGGCCGAGGAACTCTGTATTGGTGTGGATCAATATACGGCTGTCTTTCTCCTTATATTTTTCTGCAATCTCCAACGTACGGTCTGTACTGCGATTGTTAACGATTATATAGACCCAGTTCTCATAAGTCTGCGCCAGGACGCTCTCTATGCAGTCCGCGAGATACTTTTCACCGTTGTAGACCGGTGTAATTACGCAGACTAATGGTTGGGATTTTGTTTTTGTTTTCATTGTCAATTCAAATTTTTCCGGTTTTAACACGCGGTAAAGTCTATAACTTTCGCAGGTCCGGGAATCAAGTCAGCTTTATAAGGTTCAGCGGCAGGGCGCGCGCGCCGTTTACCGGTTCAACTTCAGTATGCTCGTCTTTAAAGAAGGTCTCGTCATCAAAGCCCTCCCAATCGTCGAACCACGACCAGCACTTGTATTTGATATAGTGTTCTTTTATCTTCTCTAAAAGAGGCTTGTCGGTCTTTAAACTGACCTGCTCGGTATTGAAAGAAGAGAGGCAGCTTAACATTAGGCTGTTGGAAAGCGGAGCCGTGTAATTGGAGAACCATATATCGAACTTCATACTCTGCTGTAGTTCCTTTACTACTCTATATACCTGAACATGGTCGGCGTTTCCGTATTCGCCCCACGGATTATGTGTGAAAACATTTGAAAAACCAGCCAATCTGTTTTTAAGTTCATTTTTAAGTTTACGATACGACTCAATATACTTTTTTTGAAAAGTTCTGTTGCGGAGCATACTTTTCTTCGAAGCGCCGAGGCCGTACGGTGTGATTATAGGCTTACTCCAGTTCGCGCCGTTAAAGCCCGATTCGTCAATAGAGAGGCTTATAATGTTTTCTTTCGGATATTTTGAAAGAGCCTCTGTTCGTGCCGTTGTCCAGTCGGGCTTCGATTCTATGGCTAAGTAGCAGACGATTATCCGGTCTACTTTATTGAATATCGAGCTGAACCACAATATCTCGTCGTCTGGATGGGCCGCGATAATTATCGATTTTTCTAACATCCGTATCTCGATTGAAGAGTTGCACCGTACGGTTTTTTATCTTATCGGGTTCTAAGATTATAGAATAAGCGCTGCTACCGCGAGACAGATTGCGGCCAAAGAGATCAGTATGGCAACTGCGGGTAATCTCTTCGACGGCTTTTCTACCGGAATCCTCGAAAGGTTCTCGTCGATAAGACCCTGAATCTTCTTTTTAGAGAGTGGTTTTTCAGGCGGTTTCGAGCCGCCGCCGATAACCGCCGCCGCGACAACCTGCTTTTCAGTATGGGAGATCGATATGGCGAAACCGTTAAAGGACGGCTTGCCGTCCGGGTTATTTAAAATCTCTATATCTTTAAACGCCGCACCCTTTAAAGAGTT
>JAJRYL010000092.1 GCA_024275855.1 Deltaproteobacteria bacterium | reverse complement strand
GCCACATGGAGCAACTTGACGCCATGCGCAGCATAGATAAAGCGATAGTCGGCAGCCTCGACCTTAGCATCACTCTCGACATTATAATCTCGCATACCATGAGCCAGCTTGCGGTTGACGCAGCGAAAATCAGTATCTACACACCGCACCTTGAAACACTCGATTACGCGGCGGGCCGCGGTTTCAACGCCAATGCCGCGCGATATGCGAAGTTAAGAGTCAGCGGCTGCCACGCCGGCAAGGCGGCCCTTGAGAGACGCTTAATTCATGTGCCGGACATAAGAAAAGAGACAGAGGGTTTTCACCAATACGAAGACCTGTCCAAAGAGGGGTTTGTCTCCTATTACGGCATTCCGCTTATCGCCAAAGGCGTGCTGAAAGGTGTTTTAGAGGTATTTAGCCGCACTCTCTCAGATGAAAATAAAGAGTGGCTCAACCTTCTTGAGGCCCTTGCCGGACAGGCCGCTATCGCAATAGACAACGCCTCGCTCTTTAACGACCTGCAACGTTCCAACTCCGACCTCAGTTTAGCCTACGATACCACCATAGAGGGTTGGGCAAGGGCGCTTGACCTTAGAGATAAAGAGACGGAGGGGCACAGCAGGCGTGTTACGGAGCTAACCCTGCGGGTTGCGGATATACTAAACATAAGCGAAGAGAAGCAGGGGCATATGCGCCGCGGCGCTCTTCTTCACGATATAGGAAAGATGGGTATTCCCGACAAGATTCTTTTAAAACCCGGAAAACTCAATGACGAAGAGTGGGTGATTATGAAGCGGCACGCGCGGTTTGCGTACGACCTTCTCTCTCCTATAGAGTACCTTCGGCCCGCACTCGACATTCCATACTGCCATCACGAAAAATGGGACGGCACCGGTTACCCGCAGGGGCTTAAAGGAAAGCAGATACCGCTGGCCGCGCGCATCTTCGCCACGGTAGACATATACGACGCCATGACCTCAGACCGGCCCTACCACCCGGCAAGAAAAAAAGAGGTGGTTATGGAGCACATCAAGTCCCTTTCGGGCAGCCACCTCGACCCTGAAGTGGTAGAGGCGTTTCTCAAAATGCGCGAGGCCGACGAGGATATCCGGTACTATTCCTCCGATACTCCCGCCGCTTAACAGCGAAGATGCGGAACTCAACCTCCAGGCAGCTTACCCCCTTGCGTCCTCCCTACCCGAAAGATTATTTTTTGTTTCACCGTGCCCCACGTTCCTTTAAAAAATTTCAATACAGTTTGTAAAAGCACAATAAAACAATAGATAGTTACGCCGTGCCACTCAAGGTTCGCTATGCGTTTCCGATAATATAGGTATAGGTAGTATAACGTTTTAAACAGTCCTGCGCCTCTACTTTAAAGACCGGTTAATGACTTTATGATTAAAGTAAACGAATACGCCTATGAGAAAACAGCCGCTAAGACCAAAGGCCGGGCAGTGCGGCTATTTTCACTAAGGCTGAATACTTTCCGTTAACCGCTCTATCCACAAAAGAGGCTCTCGATAATAAGGGCTTGAAACAGGAAAGGTAAGTGACTTAAATGCCCGAAGCACCGGACAAAAGCGTATCGCAGCAGTGCCCGCCGGCAGAAAAGAGCGAACGAGTGGCCGGAACCGGAAAGAGCGGCGCAGAGGCCCTTTTGCGCGACCGTTTGCAGACCGTAAACATAATACGCTCTATGGGCGAGTGCGTTATCGTTTTAAGTACCGACGCCAGGATATGCTTTGCAAATAAAGCGGCCTGTAATCTGCTCGGCTACGGGCCGGAAGAACTTAAAGGAAAGCCACTCGGCGCTGTAGTTGCGCATGAGAACAGAGAGTTCTTATCGGCCCTGCTCGCTATGATCGCACAGGGGCCGGTCACGAACCACAAGCTGCAATACCTGACCAAAGGGAAAGAGGATATTGCTGTCAGCGTCAACGGCTCCGTTTTAAGAGAAGAGACCGACGGAAAACCGATAGGCATGGTTCTTGTAGCCAAAGAGTTGCGTGACCTGGCGGGGCTTGTAAAAGAGCTGAAAGAAGCGAGGGACGGGCTTGAGCAGAAGGTGGCGTCGAGAACAGAGGAGCTTGAAAAGGCGTACTCGGAACTTAAAAGCGCGCACGCGCAGCTTCTTCAGAGTGAAAAGATGGCCGCCATAGGACAGCTTGCCGCAGGCGTAGCCCACGAGATAAACAACCCGGTAGGTTTTCTCCTTAGCAACCTCGGCAGTATCGAGTCCTATATGAGCGACCTCAGG
>JAJRYL010000091.1 GCA_024275855.1 Deltaproteobacteria bacterium | reverse complement strand
ATTCAGGGTCTCAAAGTTGTTTGTCTTTGCGAGCGAAGCGAAGCAATCTCAATGCAACCATCCGTATTAACCAGGAGATTGCCGCGTCGCCTTCGGCTCCTCGCAAAGACATATTTTGGCGGGCACAGCCCGCCTCAGCAACATCTGATTTATTCAGACCTTAGTGCGACACATGAAAGTGTGATAAAAAGAAAAAATCGGTTTTTTTGTCTATGAACAATTCAGCATGACGCATTATATCTATTCACCTTTTTAACAGAAAGCAATAATGTTCAGAGAAGATAAGTTCAACGACGAGTGCGGTGTATTTGGAGTATACGGTCATGAAGAGGCCGCAAACCTTACATATCTCGGCCTGTACGCCTTGCAGCACAGGGGGCAGGAGAACGCCGGAATAGTGTCGAGCGACGGAGACGGGCTTAAGGTTCATAAAGGAAATGGAATTGTAGCCGATGTCTTTACAGAGGAGGATATCGAGCGCCTTAAGGGCACGTCGGCTATAGGGCACGTCAGGTACTCTACGAGCGGAACATCCGAGCTGCGCGACGCGCAGCCCTTTGTGGTCGATTACTCAAGAGGCTCTATAGCGGTAGCGCATAACGGCAATATAGTCAACGCGCTTATGTTGCGCGCGGAGTTCGAGGCGTACGGCTCGATATTCCAGTCTACAATGGATACCGAGGCGGTTGTGCACTTAATCGCCTCTTGCAAAGAGCGCAGCCTTACCGACAGGATTATTTATGCCCTTGGCAGGCTTAGCGGGTCGTATTCTATTGTTTTTCTTACGGAAGACACCCTTGTCGCCGCGCGAGACCCGCACGGTTTCAGGCCCCTTGCCCTCGGTAAGCTTAAGGGTTCGTGGGTTGTGGCCTCTGAGACATGCGCATTCGATTTAATAGACGCCGAGTACGTGCGAGACGTTGAACCGGGAGAACTTATTGTAATCGACAAGAGCGGGCTCAATACGTACAAGCCGTTCGCTCCAGTAAAGCATACACCGTGCATCTTCGAGTTTATCTACTTTGCGCGGCCCGACTCAATCATCTTCGGGGCGAATGTATACGATGTAAGAAAAGAGTTCGGCAGGGAGCTTGCCAGGGAGCATAGGGTAGAGGCCGATGTGGTTATACCCGTTCCCGACTCCGGCGTTGCGGCGGCCCTCGGTTACGCCCAGGCGGCCGACCTTCCGTTTGAACTCGGGCTTGTAAGAAACCACTACGTTGGGCGTACTTTTATAGAACCGAAAGACTCTATTCGCCACTTCGGTGTAAAGCTCAAGCTCAACGGCGTAAAAGAGGTGCTTAGGGGAAAGCGCGTTGTCGTGGTAGACGACTCTATAGTCAGGGGCACTACGAGCATGAAGATAATAAAGATGATACGCGCCGCCGGAGCCAAAGAGGTACATATGAGAATAAGCTCGCCACCTACGGTCTGCCCC
This sequence comes from Deltaproteobacteria bacterium, assembly GCA_024275855.1. Lineage (GTDB taxonomy): Bacteria > Desulfobacterota > GWC2-55-46 > GWC2-55-46 > JADFVP01 > JADFVP01. The sequence continues at coordinate 212 of JAJRYL010000091.1, read as the reverse complement.
TGCTACTACGGTATCGACACCCCTAACCGGGACAAACTTATAGCGGCCAATCAGAGTGTCGCGGAAATAAACGACTATATTACTTCGGATACTTTAGGGTATCTGAGCGTAGAGGGGTTATACAGGGCTATTGGAAAAGGTTTCGGTGATAAGGCGATCAACGAGCCGAGTTATTGCGACGCCTGTTTTACAGGCGAATATCCTGTGGATAT
>JAJRYL010000090.1 GCA_024275855.1 Deltaproteobacteria bacterium | reverse complement strand
TGTCTATCGTGCCATGACGGTGTTACAACCTTCGATAATCTCGTGAATACTCCGGGTAAAGGCGGTGTGGTAGCAGGTGGCGCGGACAGGGTATGGGGCTTTAATATGCCGCTTTACAATCCTACGCCAGGGTTGGATCAAGTAGCTAACGACGGTTTTCATACGGGGTCGGGGCAATCGTGTACCGTTTGTCATACTACCGCGTCTACGATTACTATCGGGTATGTAAGAAGTATGAATATCGGAACCGACTTGTCGAATGACCATCCGGTTTCAGTGGCCTACTCCGGCGGGCAGAAGGCTTCGCTTAGAAACGTAAATACGGTTATCAGCTCTATCGACCTTTCAGGAGACCTTACGGCGTCAGCTACTATAGATTATAATGGCAACCTGGCACAGAATCGCTGGTCGGTAAACGGATTTATCTCCGATACGGCACAGATCGGTGACCTGTTAAGAGGCGGCAAGGTAGAGTGCAGTTCGTGCCACGACCCGCACTTTAGCAACAAGAGTTGGGATGAAATTGATACCACATACTCAGTACCTCCAGGCAGTCCGAACCCGGCTGACCCTTTCGGCCCTAACCTTCGTTGGTGCGGCGGTGGCGGTACAGGCTACGAAGACTGCTCTGACGGCCTGTTCTTAAGACGTGTTGGCGGCAATACGGGAAGTGGTCTTTGCAGAACCTGCCATGAGAAATAAAGAGCCGTTTATATCGGCATGCAACAGATAGATTTAATAAAAAAGAGGCGATATCCGAAACGGGTGTCGCCTCTTTTTTATCCGGTAGAATGCTTTCAGATCCAGGATTTACTATATGCGGCTCAATCTCTTTTTTCCGTATACGTTAAAAAGGGCTGTTGATTTTTAGAGGCACACTCGCTATACTGTAACCTCAGATGAAGCACTATACCTTTTTTAAGCGTCTATTTCTATAAAGTACACAAGGTTTTAACCTGTTTTTGGTCTGTTAATCGTCTTTTAGCGTTCCTGCTGATTTATCCGTATGCTTGTGCCACATAGTGGTTTATTGTATCGCCGGATGAGGTGAAAAGAGAATGAAACAGTTAAGAATGTCTAAGCGGGTCGGTGTGAATTATGCCGCGGTTTTCAAGTCAGACTCGATACGCGCAGAAGGTGTTATAAACCAGATGAGCGAAGGCGGACTCTCTTTTTGTTGTTCCGATAAACTTGACACAGATGCCGTAGGGTTCTTTATTTTTAACGCTTTCGAGGGCGACCCGCCTGTATCGGTACAAGGCGAGCTTGTTTATATGCTGCCCGGAAAGCAGGGCAGGCATGTTGAGCATGCAAATTGTCAGTATGGGGTTCGTTTTTTAGAATCAGCTGGAACTCAATACGAGAATATAATTAAGATTGTGCGCTTTGCTACGTTACGGCAGAGGTACTCGGCCCCGAATAACGGCTGATAAGCACACTTAACCTATTAAGATTGATACAGTACGAAGAGGAATAAAATAAAAAAGAACCTCCGACACGTAGGTGCGGAGGTTCTTTTTATTTATGCGTAAATGTTATTTTGCAGGTTGAGCAGCAGGTAAAGTCTGCTTGTTATTCTCACCTGTCGGCAGCGGGGGAAGCTCTTCGGCGTCCTTTTTTCTCAGCTCATTTACCCTGAACTCCATGTCAATAATCTTTATCAGCATCTCATTTGCCATGCTGCTTATTATTTTGTCGATATTTTTGTTTACAACAAGTTTCAATTCCGACAGATCATGAGCAAACTCATTGAGGTCATTGTCGAAGTTGTTGTACCTGCGCAGAAGTTTTGAGTGGTTTTTTTGAAGCTTCATATACCGCAGGGTAAGCTTGTTAAGAGTCTCGGCACGGTCCCGACCACCCGCCTCCAGGTTGTTGGCCATCTTTTCATACTCCTGCTGGCCAACGGCGATTTTATTGAGCAGTTTTGCCATGTCTCTGTTGTAGGTAGAGCGTGATATGCAACCTGAGAATGCAAGGGTTGGAACAAGAAGCAGCAGAAGAAGCGCAGGTTTTTTTATCCGTCCGCTACTAACGGGGTTGAAGATCGAAAAGTCGAGCCTGTTGAGAATAGTGGATTTTTGCATTTTTTTCATCTGTATTTCCTGATATTTTAATAATTTATGCTTTTTTCTGTTGACCTGAATTGAAAGTATATTAGCAGGTTTTTTTAAAAAAAACAGCTAAAGTTGATTAAAAGATAGCCGTACTCTTCTTATCGCCGCTGTTACGGCTGTACTTAAAGTGTTTGACTTAAAATGTTTTTTTGGTATAATTCAATTCTAACTCCACAGGGCAGGCCGTTAAGAGTGTGACTGTACAGGGCGCACTCTTTTTTTGTGCCGGCTCTATAGAGTATGAAAATATTGTGAAGAGGGGGTGTTGTTTTTGTCAGAGGTAAAGGTCTACGATGACCAGCTTGAAAAGGCTCTTAAGATACTTAAGCGCAAGCTTGCCCAGGACGGTACTTTTAAAGAGATAAAGAAAAGGCGTTTTTACGAAAAGCCAAGCGTTAAGAAGAAGAGAAAGCGTCAGGAGGCGGCGAAGCGTCGCGCTAAGGCGATTAAGAAGAGCAGAAGGTATAGAGATTAAGTCCGGCCTTTTCGGGCGCTGGCCGCCCGTGATCTGTAGGGCCGCGTAGTCTACACAGCGACTAAAGTATAAGCGGTAAAGCTGTTAACTACTTCTATCCTGTTCCTTTTTTTTGTACAGTAAGTCAACCGGGGCAGACGGTTTTATCCGTCTGCCCCGGTCTCTTATTTCCAGATAGATTTTAAGGCTTTTAAATCCTGTTTTTTACTATTTCCTCTACAACACCGGGGTCGGCAAGCGTAGATGTATCTCCGAGGTCGGGTTCTTTGCCTGCTACCTTTCTTAAAATCCTGCGCATAATCTTGCCGCTTCGAGTCTTTGGCAAGCCGGTGACAAACTGTAGTTTATCCGGTTTCGCTATGGCGCTTATCTCTACCTTAACATGCGCTCCGAGTTCTTTTTTCAGTTCGTCACCTGCCGATACTTTGCTATTTACCACGACGAACGCGTAGATTCCTTCGCCTTTTATCTCGTGCGGGTAGCCTACTACCGCGGCCTCGGCGACCGAGGGGTGCGAGACAAGAGCGCTCTCGATTTCGGCTGTGCCGAGCCTGTGGCCCGAAACGTTAAGCACGTCGTCTATTCTGCCAAGCAGCCAGTAATCACCGTTCGAGTCTACACGCGCTCCGTCTCCCGATGTATAGACATTCGGGAAGCGGGAGAAGTAGACCTCTTTAATCCGTTTATTCTCAGGGTCTCCGTAAGTTCCGCGCAGCATTCCGGGCCACGGTTTCTCTATTACAAGATAACCGCCTTCGTCCGTAGCCGCCTCTGTTCCGTCCTCTTTAAGAACTTTGGGAACAACCCCGAAGAACGGTTTGGTGGCGCTGCCGGGTTTTAGTGTCGTTGCGCCCGGAAGCGGAGAGATTAGTATGCCGCCCGTCTCTGTCTGCCACCACGTGTCGAGCACAGGCAGTTGTCCCTTGCCGACTACCTCGTGGTACCACATCCACGCCTCCGGGTTTATCGGCTCGCCGACGCTTCCGAGTATTTTAAGCGACGATAGGTCATGCTTCTCTACCCATTCGTTGCCGGACTTTATAAGGGCGCGTATTGCCGTTGGCGCCGTATAAAAGGTGGTTACTTTATGTTTTTCAATAATATCCCAGAACCGGTCCGGTTCCGGATAGGTAGGTATGCCTTCGAACATAAGCGTGGTCGCGCCGCACGCGAGCGGACCGTAGACTATGTAGCTGTGGCCGGTTACCCAGCCTATGTCGGCGGTGCAGAAGTAGATATCTTCGTCTTTGTAGTCGAAGATCCATTTGAAGGTAAGCGCGCTGTAGAGCAGGTATCCGCCAGTGGTGTGCAGCACTCCTTTGGGTTTACCCGTAGAGCCGCTCGTGTAGAGTATGAAGAGAGGCTCCTCGGCCCCCATGCTCTCCGGCGGGCAGTCGTCGGAGATGGTGTCTGAGTCTACCATGTCGTGCCACCAGTGGTCGCGCCCGTCTACCATCTTTACATCCGTGCCCGTGCGCCTGACCACAAGAACCTTTTTAACGGTGGGGCAGTCTACCAGCGCGTCGTCGCAGTTCTTTTTCATGGGAATTTTACGCCCTCCCCTGATACCTTCATCGGAGGTTATGACAAAGGAGGAGGATGAGTCGTGTATACGGTCTTTAATAGCGCTCGGGCTGAAACCTCCGAAGACTACCGAGTGGATGGCGCCGATCCTTGAGACCGCGAGCAGCGAGAAGGCGAGTTCCGGTATCATCGGAAGGTAGATAGTCACCCGGTCGCCTTTTTGTACGCCCATCTTCTTTAAGACGTTTGCAAGGCGGTTTACTATTCGTGAAAGTTCGAGGTAGGTAAAGTACTTTGTGCTGCCGTCGTCCGCCTCCCATATAATTGCCCTCTTATCCCTTGCAGGGGTGGATAGGTGGCGGTCTATACAGTTGTACGATGCGTTTAAGCGGCCTCCTTCGAACCATTTTATCTCGGGGGAATTGAAGTCGTAAGTGAGCACAGTATCCCACGGGGTATCCCAGTCGAGCATTTCGGCGGCCATGCGGCCCCAGAAACCCTCAGGGTCGTTAACGGACTCCGCGTAAAGTTTGTCGTACTCGCTTATGCCTTTTATATGGGCGGAGTTCGAGAGCTTTTCGGGAGGCGCGAAGCGCCTGTTTTCATGCATAAGAACATCAATGCTGTCGTCGGTCTCTTTGGTCATGCTGCCCGCCTTTCTGTCTGTTTGTATATCAGAGACTAAATGTAAGCATAAAACGCATATTAAATGAAGATACTCCAATATATGGTGTTATGTCAAGCAGGGTTCCGGTATGAAAACCTCTAATCGACCGGCGGTAAAGAGGTAGAGGCCCGCTCTTGATTAATTTATTGATGTATGGTAAATTTCACTGTTTATTCAGCCATTTTAGTGTCGTCTGTTTTCTTTTTTGTTAAATCAATCGTCCCGTCTATCGGGGCGGATATAGAGCGGGAAGCATGCTTTTCGGTTATAATCAGAATATAATCTACAACGGTAAAATATACCATATCCAGACCGAAGACGGCGGCAAATCGAACCCGATGGTAACGACCCTGCTCTTTCTCGGCGGTTCTATATCGTACAAAAAAACAACATCGTACAGCGATATACTCAAGTCCGAGCAGTTGGAAGAGGTAGTAAGAGAGATAATGAGCGACCAGCACAAGGCGGTTATAGACGACCTTATCAGCGGTACGCTTGATAAAGAGCTGAACAGGTAGATTCAGGTTTTTTCCGCATCCCGGTGGTCGGCATCCGTTATTGCTGCCTTGTATTGCCGGGCCGGTGAAAAAACCTTTTTTTAATAAGGTTCTGTTTTAATGGCTATTACTTCAGTTTGTATGTACCGTTTCTATTTTATAATAACGATACCTGTCAGTATATATAAGGTTCAGTTTTAATGGCTATTACTTCTATCCGTGGTTTTAACGACATACTGCCGGGCGCGAGCGGACAGTGGCGAATGATCGAGGAGAGCGCTTTTTCGTTATTCGGCCTTTACGGTTTTGCTGAAATACGGGTGCCTGTTGTCGAGAAGACAGAGCTGTTCAGCCGCTCTATAGGCGAGAGCACCGATATTGTAGAAAAAGAGATGTACACTTTTCCCGACCGTCGCGGCGACTCTATGACGCTTCGCCCGGAGGGCACGGCGAGTGTTGTAAGGGCGTATATCGAGCGCAAGCTCTATACCGCGCCTGTTACGCGGCTCTGCTATTCCGGGCCTATGTTCAGGTACGAGAGGCCGCAGAAGGGGCGTTACCGCCAGTTTTACCAGATAGGCGCAGAGGTTTTAGGAGACGCGAGTCCGGGGGCGGACGCCGAGACGCTTGAGATGCTTATGAGGTACTTTGCCGACTTAGGTGTAGAGGGGGCTGAACTCAGGTTGAATTCGCTCGGTTGTTCCAAGTGCCGGCCTGCGTATAAAGAGAGCCTGCTCCATTTTTTAAAGAGTAAGACCGATGCCCTTTGCGATAACTGCAACAGGCGCATAGAAACGAATCCGCTTCGCGCGCTCGACTGCAAGAGCCCCGGCTGTATAGAGGCAACGGCTTTAGCGCCGGAGATAACGGCCTGTTTTTGCGCCGAGTGCGGTACGCACTTTGAAGAGGTAAAGGCCGCGCTCTGGCGTTACGGGGTCGGTTTTGTCCTCGATCCGAGAATGGTTCGCGGACTCGATTACTATTCTCGCACCACGTTCGAGATAACATCGAACGCGCTCGGGTCGCAAAACGCGGTAGCGGCTGGCGGCAGGTACGACTCTCTGGTAAAAGAGCTTGGCGGGCCGGATACTCCCTGCTTCGGTTTCGCGATAGGTATGGAGCGGCTTGCGCTTGTGTTAGGTGAAGATTCGTTTACTCCTCCGTTATTAACGGTCTTTATACCGATGGGCGAGGGCACAAGAGAGGCCGGGGTAGCTATAGTAAGGGCTTTAAGAGATAGCGGTTTAGCCGTTGTAGAAGACTTTTCTGAAGGTTCTCTTAAAAGCCGTATGAAACGCGCGGACAGGATTGGCGCGTCTTTTGCCGTAATACTTGGAAG
>JAJRYL010000089.1 GCA_024275855.1 Deltaproteobacteria bacterium | reverse complement strand
GCACCGACCTCTATAACAAAGGGCAGGCGCTCAGCGAGGAGGCGCTCGAAGCCTATATAAAAGATAACAGGGGAGCGAAAAGATTCTTCAAAAAGGTTGTCTCTGTAAAAGACCTCGCACCGCCGTTTAAAAGTAATTTTTTTCTTCCGGTAGATCCGCTTGAATTCTGGTTCGGCATAGAGAGCCTTAAAGGTAAAGAGAGCATAGAGGGTTTCTACCGGTGCGGAGAAATAATATTCAAGGGCTTCGAATCGAATACACCTATACCTGTCTGGGAGATAATAGATACCGAGAACGGATTCTTCAGGGCGTTAAAAAAACACCATATCCGTGACTGGTTTGAAGAGGCTAAAGAAGAGACCGCCTCAGGCCTCTTCTGATTTACAAAAGACCGGCAAAATCGGGTACGGACAATCTCCGCACAAAAAAACCGCTCTTATAAAAGAAGCGGAATTTGCGCAACACGACCTCTATCAATAATACCTTCAAGCCGTGTCTATAACCTCGTTCATGCTGCCTGTTCTGTAACCCTGCAGATCGAGCGTGATGTAGGTGAAACCAACAAGCTTCATCCCCTCTATCACCTGTCTCCGCACATGCTCTTCACTAAAACGCGCTATGTCGCCCGGGGTAACCTCGATACGCACAATGGTGTCGTGGTACCGTACCCTGAACTGGGTAAAACCTAATAAACGAAGAAGTTCCTCGCCTTTCGCCACCATCTCAAGCCTCTGTCCGGTTATCTCGGTTCCGTACGGAAAGCGAGACGATAGACAGGCGAAAGCAGGTTTGTTCCATGTAGAGAGCGAGAGCGAGCGGCTTAGAAAACGGATTTCATCTTTGGTAAGCCCGACCTCCTGAAGCGGGCTTCTAACCCCTATCTCTTCTGCCGCTACGCTTCCAGGGCGGTAGTCGAGACTGTCGTCGGCATTGGCGCCATCCGCTACGTGCTTTAACCCGAGCCTGTCGGCATGGGTGCGGGCAATGGTAAAGAGTTCGCTTTTGCAGAAGTAACAACGTTTAGTAGAGTTCTCGGCAAAGTTCTTTATCTTAAGTTCATTCGATTCCACCACAAGGTGCTCTACACCGAAACCCTTCGCAAGCGCGCATGCCTCTTTAAATTCCCGCTCCGGGTAGGTAGGAGACGTAGCGGTAAACGCGGCCGCGAAAGAGCCAAGCTGATCTTTAGATACCTTTAACAGAAAGGTTGAGTCCACTCCGCCGGAAAAGGCGACAAGCACGGAGCCCATCTCTTTTAAAATCTTTTTCAGCTTTTCGTACTTTTTTAACGCGTGCAAAGAGACCTCTTGGGAAAGATGGCGTCGGGCGATACTGCGTCAACCTCTCTCAAGCCTTCTGACTTTGCATTTGAGGTACCGGCCTTCAGCACAGGTTAGACTCCTCTACAATACCTTCGTTTTCAAGGCTTCGCGCCGTAAACTCAACGCTCTCACCATTTAGCGTAGCCCTTAAAAGTCCGCTGTCGCCCGTCTTGGCGGAGTACCTTACAACAAGCCCGCCCGCAAAATCGCGTGCGCCGTTTCCAAGACCCTCGGTAACAACTGCCACGGGTCCCGGAAAATCGACAGGCTCTATAAGCATCTGTTTCTGTGTAGAGAGGGCCGTGAGGCGCTTATTCTCTGCCTCGTCCCGCCCGACTATAACCTTGCTTCCATTGTGCCTGAAGTGCCTGCCTATGCGCAGCATAACAAGATCTTTTTTATCGACCTCTTCGTTATGGTCGAGCAGGTCGCGCACCTTTTTAGAAAAAATCTTGTCGGTTAAAAGACAACCGCCCGAGGGACACGGATAATCGTTTATATCGAGATCGTCGGCAAGGTCCATCTGTTGCCTGCGCCCCCTGCCGGCAACGGCCAACATCAACTCTCTATCTATCACTCCGTTCTTTTCCGGTATGGTAGGCTCCATCTGAAGCGCGCAAAGAGGGCGAACGATAAGCCCCTCAAGCCCGCTCTCGCGCTCTATTATACCCATTGTCTCGCGGCGCTGACTCATAGGTCTCTGGCCGAGCACCTCGCCGGTAATTATAAAAGAGGCTCCTATCTCTTCCATATACTCCTTGGCGCGAATAAAAATATAGATACGGCAATCGACGCACGGATTGATGCCTTTGCCGTAACCGTGCTTGGGCGCTCTAACTACGTCTATATAATCGTCACCCTTAAGCACTACCTTTATCGGTATATTGAACTCTTCCGCCACCCTGCGGGACTCGCTCTTGCAGCCGCTCTCTTTTCTCGCCCCGGAATCACATGTGCAGAAGGCCGATGTAAAGTTAAGAGCGTATACCTCTATTCCCTGATCTATCATCAACTTAACGGCAAGCGTAGAGTCGAGCCCGCCGGAGAGTAATGCTACCGCCTTAGTCATACTGAAAAATCTCCGTAAAAAAGTCCTTGGATTACGAGCCTAACAATAAGCTAATACTCTTGTATTTTACCATTGGTTATTATACTGTGAAAGTTGGTTAAAATCAAAACATTAGCTCATTGATTATATTAACCGTCTGTAAATAAAAGGAAAAGTTCCGGACAACAGATAATACTGCCGGACTTAAGGCCTTAAAAAAAGAGAACTATACAGATGAAAACCCGGTACATAGTAGGTTTGGCTATAACGCTTTTAGTAGGTTTTCTCTTCTACCGGATAATGCTTCCATTTCTGGTACCTGTTTTCTGGGCGGCTGTTCTGGTTATACTCTTCTTTCCATACTACTCTAAACTACTGAAGAAGACAAAATCATCGACCACTGCCTCTATTATCGCCTGTGTCTCTATCGCTATCTTTCTTATCGTGCCTATGGCTTTAATGGCAACGGCCCTTGCCAACGAGGCGTACAACCTCTACCAGTGGATAGACGGATACCGGTCTAATATACCCGTTACCCCGCACTCGTCATCCGATGTAGCGCTATACCTGCAAAAGCACCTCTCGCCTTACATCGATATAACGGCTGCCGATATTCAGGAACATATGCTTAAACTCGCCCAACAGAGCAGCTCTTATATCACCCAGGGTCTAAAAGGCGCTATACAAAACCTTGCCGGGCTCGCAATGAACCTCTTTCTCGCTTTTTTCACCATGTTCTTTCTCTTTAAAGACTCCGACAAACTGCTAACGCTGATTAAAGACCTTATACCGCTCTCTACTGACGATACTGAGGACGTGCTGATCAAGAACAGGATAATCATATCGGCTACCTTCTCAGGAGGGGTGCTCGTTGGGCTTGTCCAGGGTTTTCTCGGCGGCATAGCGTTCTGGTTCCTGGCGCTCCCTTCGCCCATACTCTGGGGTTTTACAATGTTCATTCTCTCTTTTCTGCCGGCAATAGGTACAGCGCTCGTAATAATCCCGGCAGTACTCTACCTTGTAATAATAGGAAGTACCGCAAAAGGGCTTATACTCTTAGGCTGGGGCGTACTCGTTGTAGGCATGGTCGATAACGTGCTTCGCCCGATAATAGTAAGCGGAAAGACCCACCAGCACCCTCTTCTGCTTTTTCTCTCAATACTCGGCGCGGTAAACGTCTTTGGTATAATAGGCATAGTAGCCGGACCGATCATACTCAGCATAACCAACGCCCTTATAGATATCTACCGCCGGAGCACCAACAAAACTCCGGTAAATAATTCGCAGGAAGGCGCCTGAGAGCGTCCGCGAAAAGCACAGACCTATACTGAACGGAACATGGCTCAAAACAGACCAAACAGCATCTATAAAAAGTACATCAACCGGCCCAATGTAACCCTGCCTGCGGTACTCTTTATACTTACCGTTATTACAACAATGGTATCGGGAGCGCTCTTTGAAGGTATCGACATCTTCAGGCATCCGGCCATGATACTGCGCGGCGCACCCTTCTCCTTCTCTTTGCTGCTTATACTCGGCACCCACGAACTCGGCCATTACCTGGCATCGAGAAGCCACGGCGTAATAACAACATTGCCGATGTTTATTCCAGCCCCGCCGATACCTCCGATGATAGGCACCTTCGGGGCGGTAATCAGGATTAAGTCACCGATAACCTCAAAAAACGAACTTGTGGATATCGGCGCGTCGGGGCCGCTTACCGGTTTTGTCTTTGCTATAATAGTTACCGCCATAGGGCTTAAGTTCTCCACCATAGTGCCTATCGCCTACTCGGAAGGTTCGGTAGGGCTCGGCTCTTCACTGATCTTCAAGGCCCTGTCGTATCTCGTACTCGGCCCAATGCCCGAAGGCAGCGACGTAATGCTGCACCCCGTCGCCTTTGCCGGCTGGATCGGCTTCTTTATAACGGCCATGAACCTCCTGCCGCTCGGACAACTCGACGGCGGCCACATAGTATACGCCATTATAGGCCGCAGACACAGGCTCTTCTCTTACGCCATGATCGCTATGCTGATAGCGCTTGGAGTATGGAAATGGCCGGGATGGATTGTCTGGGCAATTCTCATAACGGTAATAGGGCTTCGCCACCCGTCGGTAGAAGACCAGCACGAGCCAATGGACCCGCGGCGGCGAAGAACCACCACAGCGGCACTGCTGGTATTTATATTGACATTTATTCCAACACCGTTTTATATTATATAAGATATGAAAAAATTTAACGAAGACCAACTAAAAGAATTCGACGGTTCAACTCCGGGCAAGCCAATATACTTTGCCTATAACGGTAAAGTATACGATGCGACCGATAACCCGCTCTTTGTAGACGGGATGCACTTCGAGCACTTTGCCGGTACCGACCTTACCGACGATATAGACGACGCCCCTCACGACGGCAACGTAATGGACGAGCTTGACGTAGTCGGAGAGTACGAGGCTTAGGTACAAAGGTACCGCTTCCGCTCTTAGCTGCTTCCGCTTTGCCTGTCCGAAATACCCATTCCTCTGACAGGGTGAACAGGTGCGCCGATTTGCCGGATACGGTAAAGGATTTTTACCCGGAACCGACACCCGACTTGACCCGCTCCCCCTTTTCTCCCGACGGCAGGGGGTTTCTAAAGTACGCTGCTATAAAACAGAACAGGGGCCAAGAGCACTTACAAACGCTGTTCTCTAACGCAGCCGCCCCCTGACGACCTAATACTGCCGGTCAAAATTATGAAGCTAACTATACTCGGTTGCGGCACCTCAACCGGTGTTCCGATAATTGGCTGCAAATGCGCTACCTGCCTATCTAACGATTCCAAAAACCGCCGTACACGCTCGTCCCTTCTTATAGAGGCCACAGCTTCCGACGGGTTGAAACAGATTCTGATCGACACCTCGACCGACCTCAGAACGCAGGCCCTTAGAGAAGGGCTCTCACGCATAGACGCGGTACTCTACACACACCCGCACGCCGACCATATACACGGAATCGACGATCTCAGGGCTTTCAACATGCATCAGGGAAGCGCTATAGAGTGCTTCGGTGCGAAGCGGACAATAGAACAGATAAGAAGAAGCTTCGCTTACATCTTTGACGATAGCTACAACCAGAGCTGGACACCGGACCTTACAACCACAATAGTAGACTCACCCTTTATTGCCGCCGGAGTAGATATTACGCCGATTGAAATCTTGCACGGTACCGCTACTATCTACGGTTACCGTATCGGAGACGCAGCGTACCTTACCGACTGCTCGACGCTTCCTGAAACCTCCGCAGAACAACTTCAGGGGCTAAAGCTGCTTATACTCGGCGCGCTAAGGCACAAACCCCACCCTACGCACATGACGGTCGAAGAGGCAATAGAGACCGCAAAACTCTTAAAGGCAAAAAGAACAGTACTGACCCACCTCGGACACAACCTTGAGTACCACAGCGAAAACAGCGGCCTGCCCTGCGGCATTGAACTCGCCTTCGACTCTATGTCTATAGAAATATAAACCTCGACCCTACACACGGCCAAACGGCCTGATCGAAGAGAACAAGCCTGACTGCCGCGCCTTTAAAGAAGCGACTTTATCTAATCGCTCCTTAATTGCGGCCTTGTTACACTCAACTTATGATAAGGAGTTATTGAAGAAAACTGTGGAGATGAAAGGGGAAAGAGAAGATGCGAAACCGCATGACAAGAACAATCATGAACATAATGGTAGCGATTACGATCAGCGGCCTGTTTGCCAAGCTTCACCTCTTCGCTGGATAAGGATAGTATCATGGAGACAGACCAACACAGTAGCGCTTAAACCGCTACCGTCCGGGCATGCAGCGTACGCGAGCTATTAAACCACAAATAACGAATAAAAGTAATCGGCGATACCTCTCCTGCCCGCACCTGCCCCTATCCGATAATAAACTCGTAACCGCATTTGGGGCAGTGCAAGGCATTGTACCTTACCATAGACCTGCAATACCCGCACTGCTTCTTGGCAACGCCTCCGCGCCTTTTAAATATATAAAAAGCGATTGCAAGACCGCCGGCAATTACCAACAGCACTATTAAAGAATCTAAAGAAGTCACAATCTTATATACCTCCTGAAAAAATCCGAATAACTAACGGATTAAAAGAGTTCATCCTCGCCGCTATCAAGCTCAAGGGACTTTATCTCCGGCAGCGTTCCGCCGGTTATTCCGTAAACATCTCCATAGAGCCCGGTAGTGTTGAGCATTACACGTTCTATCTGCTTCTCTCTGCTCGCCCACATCTTTGTGAACGCTCGCTTCTCTTTCTCAAGGTCGTTTTTCATACCCTTAAAGGCCTCGACTATAGCCTCAATTTTATGCGTAAACTCGGTGCCGGTCAGATAATTATAGACCTC
>JAJRYL010000088.1 GCA_024275855.1 Deltaproteobacteria bacterium | reverse complement strand
TATATCACGACATACAAAAGGACTACTGCTTCGCCGCACCCGACCGGCGCAACGGTATTCTTTGAAAACTTTTTTACGTTATTAAACCGAGGCCGCTACTTTGCCGTCGTAACCTACAAGCACGGCGGTAACTTTAATACCGCGTCCGGCCAACTTGGCGCTGTTGCTCTTAACCATCTTCGATATCTCTTTAATCACGCTGCCGAGCCCGTTCTCTTTGAGGATAAAGAAGACCTCTCGCGCGGTGTTGGCCCCAGCCACTCTCTTTACAATTTCTTTCGAGGCTCCGTTTTTAGCGGTTATGTCGGCTACCGAAAGGAGGTTTACGGTAGAGTCCGAGCAGTGGGTCTTGAAGTGGCCGGAGGCCAGCTTGGTGAACTTGCCGAACTGTCCGGCAACTACCACTCGCTTTATCTCTTTGCGCCCGGCGACAGAACCGAGAGCGAAACCCATGTGGTCGCCGGTCATAACAAAGGCCGCTTCCGGCAGCTTACTTTCGGCCTCCAGAACCTTCTCGGTACTGCGCCCCGTTGAAAAGATAACCTCTTTAAGTCCGGCGGCAATCGCTACGTCTATGCCAAGCTCTATAGAGTCTTTATACGCGGCAAGCGATAACGGCTTTACTATGCCCGTGGTACCGAGTATGGAGATGCCGCCGATAATTCCAAGGCGCGCGTTCATCGTTTTTTTAGCGAGCAGAACCCCGCGCGGCACGTTTACCACAACCTCTACGGAGGGCTTTAGCCCGTCTTTATCATTCATGGAAGAGGCCGCCTCGTTTACCGCTAAACGGATCATCTTTAAAGGAACGGGATTTATAGCCGGCCTTCCTACAGGAACCTTGAGCCCGGGACGGGTTACCTTGCCGACCCCGATACCGCCTTTAATGCTTACGCCGGTACGGGCATGGTTAAAGCCCTTAAGCTCTACGCTTGTAACTATGCTCGCCTTGTGCGTAACGTCGGGGTCGTCTCCGGCGTCTTTTATAACGGTGGCAGTAGCGCGCCTGCCGTCAAGCTCAACAGATTTTACCTTTACCCTGCAGGGTGAGCCGTCGGGAAGCGTAACGGAGACAAACGCAGGATTCAACCGCCTCCTGTCAGCCGCTCTTTTATGAAAAAAAGAGGCAAAAAGTGCCTGTGCCGCTGCCTTTGCTCCGGCAGCGGCACAGGTGCCGGTGGTAAAACCCGACCGTAATTTCGCGCTCTTTTTACTGCTTCTCAAATCAGTTCCATCATTTTATCCGGTTATAGATACCGGTTTTTAGCGAAACGATAAAGCGTCGCGAAGAACCGTTAGTAATTATCAGACCTCTGCCATGCCGTTACGGGACGAGCCGATTCTCCAGAAGAGCCCGAGGAAAAGCCCTAAAAGAATAGCGAGCCCAAGGCCCTGAACCGACTGGGCCGTAACTTCGTGATAACGAAGCGGGGTCACGCTTGAGAGAAGAACCCCGGAGGCGTAAAGCACCAGCCACATAACCGTCGATACCAGTAACGCTTTTGCAACAGACCCCTTAAAAGGAAGCAGCCTTTCGGCAAAGTGGAGAATGCCGCCCGATACTATTGAAAAGACAACCCCGCCGAAGATAAAACTTACAAGGTTGTGCGCG
>JAJRYL010000087.1 GCA_024275855.1 Deltaproteobacteria bacterium | reverse complement strand
TGTAGAGCTTAAAGCTAACGAGAGACCGGATGTTATCTTAAAAGAAAAACCGCCCGGTAAACTTTTGTCGATAAAGCTAAGTAAAGACGGTGCGGGTAAGGCCGTCAAAAAGAGCGGGCTTAAGAAGAGCGGAAAGCAGGGGGGTAAGAGGCATAAAAAAAGCGCGGTTAGCAAGCGGCTCGGCCCAAAGGAGCTTTACGCTATCGGGCAGAACCTCTTTTTAGACGGCAGGTACGTAGAGGCGCGTTCGGCTTTTAGCCGCTTCATAACCTCTTACCCGAAGAGTTCGCTTGCGGACAACGCGCTTTACTGGACCGGCGAGGCGTACTACTTCGAGAAGCGCTACGACCTCGCGTTAAAGAGTTTTTTAAAGATAGCCGATCTGTACCCGAACGAGAATAAAGCGCCCGTTGCGCTCTTGAAGGCCGGACAGATTTATATTGAAAATGAAGATTATGTTAACGCGAGCCGTCTGCTGAAAAGGCTCGTGTCGAGTTATCCAGACTCGGTTGAGGCCGGTAAGGCCGATAGAACTCTCAAGAAGGTTTTGAGCCATAAAAAGGAAGGGCCGAAATGAAGAAAACTTCTTTCAACTCTCTATTACTCGCGCGGGGTGTTATAAAACGCGCAGCCTCTGTTTTTGCCGTTGCCCTGTTTCTGTTTATGTCCGGCACGTTTGTACTGCCCCCGATTGCGTTGGCCGGTACCGTAAAGGTGCCCGAAGCCGTTGCGGCAGACGGCGAGGTCTTCGTTTATACCGTTAAAAAGGGAGATACCCTTTGGGACATAACGGGTACGTACCTGAAAGACCCTTTTAAGTGGCCTAAGGTATGGAAGAACAATCCGTACATAAGGAACCCGCACCTTATCTATCCGGGGGATATAGTAAGGGTTACTTCCGACGGAATAGAGATAATAAACCGTAAGGTTAAGCTGCCGCGCACCCCCGTTGACGTGGATTCGCTGCCGGTCGTTGCCGTTTCCGGCGAAGAGGAGAGGGTCGTTAAGCTCGAACCGGAACCCGCGCCGATACCCCGGGTAAAGGGGCCGACGGTCGGGTCCAATTTAATGAAGAGGCAGGGTTTTATCACAGGCGACCAGTTTAAATCGAGCGGGTCTATTATAGAACCGAAGCACAATATGATAATGATGGGCGAAGGCGAAGAGGTCTTTGTCTCTTTGAATAAAGGGCATGAGCCGGCTATCGGAGAGCGCTACTCGATCTACCGCCTCGGAGATAAAGTTACTCACCCGGTAACGGGAAAAGAGATCGGCTACATGGTCGATATTCTCGGCAGCCTTGTTATTACCCGCAGCTCCGGTGTATCGGAGGCGCGTATAGATAACTCTTTTAAAGAGATAGAGGCCGGCGCGCTGTTAATGCCGTACACGGTGCCTGTTACCGAGGTAGAGCTTACCGAGGCCACCTCCGCCGTAAAGGGGTATGTGATCGCGTCGCTCGATTCTTCGAGTAATTTTTCTACCGGAGATATCGTTTATATAAACCGAGGTACGGATGACGGTCTTGACGAAGGTAATGTGTTAAGGGTATATAGAAAGAGAGAAAAAGCCGTAGACCCCGTTACCAGAAAGAAGGTAAAGTTACCGCCGGTAAATCTCGGTACTATGGTAGTGCTCGACCCGGGTGAAAAGACCTCTACGTGTATTGTCTTAAACGGGCAGCGCGCTATGGTGGTTGGCGACAAGGTAAGCACCGTGCAGGTTGAGTAGTCAATTTACGCTTATACTATTTATAATGGAGACGGAGGCGGTTTTCCGCCTCCGTCTTTTCTCTACTGCGCTCTCTGTTATCCGGCTTGTGCGGTAAAAGGACGAGCCGGTGTTGAACAGGGCCGATGACGTTAGGGGCTGAAACGGCGTAATCGAAGGTATTGGGCGCGGGCCCTTTTGCAGGGGCTTTAAATGGCAAAAGAGGTTAGGGGTGTGAAAAAGACCGTTACGCCGGAGAGCGGCTCTTTGGCCTCTGAAAACGGCTCCGCCGGCTTAAGTGAACGAGAGATACGCGGCTGGCTTGCGCTCGGCGCGGTTCGGGGTCTTTCGGGGCATGTCGTCGTGGGGTTGGTTAATAAATTCGGTTCTCCTTTTTCGGTTATAGAGGCCTGTAAAAGTTCGATACCGGCGGGAATTAGGCCCAGGCTCGCCTCTGCTATAGCCCAGTGCGAAGAGTCGCCCTGGGCGGATAAAGAGTTAGAGGCCGCGGCCAAATGCGGCGTAACTATTTTACCCTACGCAGACCCGCGCTACCCCGCCCTGTTAAAAGAGATACCGGACCCTGCGCACCTTCTATATGTAAAGGG
>JAJRYL010000086.1 GCA_024275855.1 Deltaproteobacteria bacterium | reverse complement strand
GCAAAAGGCAAAGAGCATGTATGAAGAGCTTATAAAGAGGTTTAAAAGCGAGGGGCTAAAGGTAGAGTCCGGGCAATTTGGCGCGTTTATGGAGGTAGAGTCGATTAACGACGGCCCGGTAACGCTGCTGTTAAGCAGCCGCAGGTTATTTTAAGTTAGTATAATATGGTTTTTTTGTTGCACTTATGTGGGTTGGAAGGCTATTTGATGGAAAATGATCAAGTAATAAAAAATAATATCGATGGTTTCTTTGAATATTTTGAGCATGAAGTGAATGATTGCTTAAAATTGAAGAAACGGCTTTATAAGAAAATTCTTATGGTAGTAATGCTTGACACATTGGCTTGCTCAAGATACCCATGTTATAGAACAGATAATCATGGTAGATTTACTAATTTGATAAATAATTATGCAGATTGGGAACATAGTAAACATATAGACATATCGCAGTTATTCTTGATGCTTAAGGATAAGAATATGTGTGGCTCCAAGTTGGCGATGGAAGTGTCAAGGCAACTTGAAAACTGGGTCGAAGGCAGTGTTTATACTGCAAGTGACTGCCCTTCATACGATGATATTATTACTTTTGCCTCGGGTAGTAAAGAGGAAGGTATAGTAAATAAGGCAAGATTCTCGGAATTATTTTATACTTACCGTAATGATCTCGTGCATAATTATAAAGAACCTGGTTATGGCGTGGAAATAGAAGGGGATAAAGAGCCTATTCATCATTCAATGATGAATATTGGTAATAAGACTGAATTAGGAGGTTTAATAAAGTATGATTGGGAACTGGTTTTTCCACTAAGTTTTATTGAGATACGTATTCGTAATTGTTTGAAAAATCTAAAAAAATACTTTGAAGAAACAAAAAAGAATCCATATGACTCTTATACGTTTAATACGATGTGGCTCCCGGGAAAACAACCTACAAAACATTAATTCAAGAGTGACTATTAGTTTTGTATCAACGTTTTAGGGGCTGTTATGGATAAAAAAATATATAAAGTCGCCGGGTTGGGGCAGTGCTCGCTCGACTATATTACTACTTTGAAGGCTTATCCCGAAGAGGATACAAAGGCCGAGGTAGAGGGTATTACCGTGCAGGGCGGCGGCCCCGTGGCAACCGCTCTTGTAGCGCTCTCAAGGCTTGGGGTAAAGAGCTATTTTAGCGGCATAATCTCTAACGACCGGGCGGGGGCCGAGATTCGGGCGGGCCTTAAGAAAGAAGGCGTGGATACGCGCGGCCTGAGGCAACGCCCCGGCGGAGAGTCGCAACGGGCGTTTATCGTGGCGGCGTCAAGCTCAGGTACAAGAACGATTTTCTGGCAGAGACCGACCGTAGCGCCGTTAAGCGCAAACGAGGTAAGGGCCTCTTTTCTAAAAGATAAGGACTTTCTGCTGCTCGACGCTCTTATGCCGGCGGCCTCTATAAAAGCCGCTACCCTTGCCAACAGGGCGGGTGTTCCGGTTATGTGCGACGCCGGCAGTGTTAGAGAGGGAATGGCCGAGCTTCTGCCGCTTTGCGATTACGTTGTTGCCTCTGAGGTCTTTGCCCGCTCATACGCCGGTACTCCGGTCAAGTGCCTTAAGGCGCTTGGCGGTATAGGGGTTAAGGCGGCGACGGTAACGCTCGGTCGAAAGGGGTCGATAACGGCGGAGCGCGAACCGGGTATCGGCGCACGGTTCACAACGCCCGCCTTTAAGGTGAAGGCGGTGGATACAACGGGCGCCGGAGACGTATTTCACGGCGGATATATATACGGGTTGCTTCAGGGTTGGAAGCTGGAGCGCGTAGTGGAGTTTGCATCGGCGGTAGCCGCTTTAAAGTGCGAGGTTCCGGGCGGTCGAAGCGGTATACCCTTCCTTGGCGTAGTAAAGGAATTTATGAGGAAAAGAGGGCGGAAAAAGTAGTTGTTTCGGCCTCTTTTTTCATCTAAGCGCCTGTTTTTTCTTTTCAGGCGCCTGTTAATTACAGGTTGTTCGTCACTATTCGTCCCCTGTTTTGCCCCCTCTTTTTACTCTATCCGTAAATTCAAAAACAATTTTCTTATTTTATAATCGTCCCCCCTTTTTAAAATACCATTCTCCTGTATCGCGGTACATAACCGGTTTCCGGCAAAAAGTAAGTACGCATTACTTCCGCCGGATTTTGTAACTTAAAAACGAGCTATAGTCAGGAAGAAAAAATAAGAGCCGGGTCTGTTGCTCCGGGCCCGTAAGAGAATATTCGCCCGGTGTGATAACGGTTACAGATAATAACCGTTTAAAAAAGTTAAATAAAAGTAAGGGAGTGCCGATACTGATAGTATAAGCGTTATAACTCTCTTTTGCCGGGCCAGACAGTTCACCGCGAAACGTCTGCTGTGTCGGGGCTTCGGGTTGGAAAAAGAAAAAAATCTTGACAAAGACCGGCAAAGGGGATTAAGTTTGCAAAAGTGTATTATAGATCAATAATATTTGCCGCCCTTTTGGCGCTCACTCTTTCGGCCTGTGCTGCCGCGCCTGTAGATAGCGGTAGTATCGAGCGTTTAGAGCGGCGTCTGGCTCTACAGCTCGAAGAGTTAAGCCTTGCCAACAACAGGATAGACGAGCTTGGCCTCAAGGTGCTGCTGCTTCAGGAGAAGTTGAACTCAGGCGTTTCCGGTGTCGATTCCGGCCTTACGCCGGACGAGCCGCCAACGGGTCTAACGGTTGTAGAGCTTAAAGCTAACGAGAGACCGGATGTTATCTTAAAAGAAAAACCGCCCGGTAAACTTTTGTCGATAAAGCTAAGTAAAGACGGTGCGGGTAAGGCCGTCAAAAAGAGCGGGCTTAAGAAGAGCGGAAAGCAGGG
>JAJRYL010000085.1 GCA_024275855.1 Deltaproteobacteria bacterium | reverse complement strand
CAGACCGGTGACCGGCTACTATTTAAAAACGGCCTTTGCTTAAAACCAACCCCGACCATTTAATCCGGCACTACCCACTAACCGACCCTCTGTTTCAGACCGATGACCGGCTACAATTTCTTTGCTCCAACCTTATTATAAAAAACCTTCTTCTTAATATCCTGAATCACCGCAAACCTGCCAGGCTCTTTTTAAGGTTGGTATGCGGTTACTACTCAAAAACAACCCCTACCTGCAACCGACCTCATGCGCAGGGCAATATCTGGTATCTTTGTAATTAACGCTGCACCTGCGCCAAACGGCACTGTGATCGACTATCAAAAATTCCCAACCCTTGTTTTCAGTCAAACCTCTAAGCCAACGCAGATACAAAACCGGCCCCGGTGTAAACCGAAGGCCAACCCACGTCCACCACAGGTCAGCCGCAACTTAAAACATGCCAACTTATAACCCGCGTAACCCAATTACAGTAGTGACGGGTCGCGCTCTTTAAGCGCGCGCTCTATCTCGCTTGCTATTAAAGCCGCCGCCTTTACCGGGTTCTCGGCCTCTCTTATAGGTCGGCCCACTACAATATAATCGGCACCGGCTTTTACCGCCTCGTACGGTGTTGCCGTACGGCGCTGGTCGTCTGCCGGAGCGTCTGCGGAACGTATGCCGGGGGTTATTACAAGCAGGCCGGGGTTGGCCTCTTTAACCGCTTGCGCCTCAAGAGGCGAACAGATCACTCCGGCGCAACCGGCCTTAGACGCGATTGCGGCACGGTGCAGCACAAGGTCGGGCGGTGTTGGAAACCTCTTAATATCTATTCCGGCCTCAACCATCGCTTCCGCCGACATGCTCGTTAAAACCGTAACGCCCAAAACACGCAGTCCATGACCAGTTGCGCTATCTAACGACGCGGCCTCTACAGCGGCCTTTAAAAGCGGGCCGCCGTCATCACAGTGCACAGTAACAAAATCCACACCCGCCCTCTCCCCCAACTCCGAGGCTGTGGTCATAGCGCCCGTTACGGTAGCCGGAATGTCGTGCAGTTTAAGGTCGAGAAAAATCCCGCAACCCGGCGCCGCTTTTTTTACCGCCTCTATTGCCATGGGGCCGGCGGCTATAAAAAGTTCAAGCCCTATCTTAAAGAGCCCGACGCTACATTTAAGAAGCTCGACGTACTTAAGGGCATCGTTCAGCGTAGGCAGGTCGAGCGCAAAAATTATTCTTTGAAATGGTTTTTTGGCCATTATTTTAGAAAAGGAGAGTTCTACTCGTCCTCGTCCTCTCCTTTAGCCGCAACTTCGGCAATCTCGTTGGTAAACTTTTCGTGCAGATCCATAAGGTCGGACTTGGTGAAGATATGCTCAAGCTTGCAGCCCGTCTCCTCTTTAATACGCTCAAAAGCGCCCTCTTCCCTGTCGATAAGGGTAATAACGCGCTGTACCTGGCAACCCGCCTCGCGCGCCTTCTCTATAGCCTTTATTACAGAGGCCCCGGAGGTTGTAACGTCTTCTACAATAGCTACCCACGCCTCGTCCCGCATCGAGCCTTCTATCCACTGTCCGGTGCCGTGCCCCTTGGGCTCTTTTCTTACGATAAAGACATCGAGCATCTTGTTGTTGAGGGTTGAGCGAAAAGCCGTGGCGTACGCAATGCCGTCCGCGCCCATCGTAAGGCCGCCGATAGCGTCGATAGGCGCGTTCTTCAGCTCTTGAAAAAAGGCGAAAGCGACAAGCTCCATACCCATGGAGTTCAGCACCGTCTTCTTGGCGTCTATGTAAACATCGCTTTTGGCACCGCTCGAAAGCGTAAAACCGGCATCTTTATCGTACTTGAAGGACTTTGTATAAAGAACCTCCAGAAGATCGTCTTTATAATCCTGACTCATAATCTGATTGTCTACAACCATTTTAATAACTCCTTATAGCTACTTTTATTTAGCCGTTAATAGACCGGACTTCCGTCTGATGAAAAACAGGCGCTCCGTTAAACCCAAACCAAAGGCTTTTAACCGACACTGCTTCCGGCTCCTGCGCAAGAAGATTCTCTCGTCTATCGGCCTGTTCTGTATATAGCATTTGTCGCATAAAAAGAGAGAAAATTCAATACAATTCGAGTCGGCCCATTGTAACGGTTTTACTCTTCCGTAGGTCGCGGGGGTAAGGCAAAGAGAAACGAAACCTTGATTTTCGCCCTGTCTTTCTGTAAAATCCTTCTACTAAGGCAGGCCTGATTTATTCAGACCCGCATGCGACACGGGGAAGTGTCAACCTGGTCAATAACCGTAAGTTCTTGATTGGGTGAGATAAAGAAAAATCGCGATTTTTCTTTATCTTCTCTGAATAAGTCAGGGACAAATTATTCAGAGGTTTCCTAAACAGAGATACAGCTTTAGAAACCGGCTTTATGGAGAATAGACATGAATGACGCTACCAAATGGCTGCAGAGCTTCTTTGACGAAGTACCGCCTATAAAAACCCGCGACCCTCTATCATACCTGCTCGGCGCGCAGGCAGACGAAGAACCATCCTACTTCTACTACTCCGATATCGTAAAGATGGCGGGGCACTCCTGCCCTGCGGTATCCGGGGCGTACCGTATAACCCAGCTCGCGCTAAACGCGCTTTACGGAGACGAAACCCCTACACGGGGCGAGATACGGATACTTATTAAAGGCGGCGCGCGCGACCTCGCTTACGGCCCGCAGGCCCAGGTATTTACCCTGATTACAGGCGCCTCGGGAGAGACCGGCTTTAAAGGGCTCGGTGGGCGCTACGGCAGAAACGACCGGCTAAAGTTCGACGCACTCAACCCGCAGTTCGGCACCTACATCTTTCAAAGAGAAGATACCGGCAAGACCGTTAAGGTCGTCTACGACCCGTCCGCGCTCGGAGCCGATAACGGCGTCGGCCCGCTAATGCCGCTTGTACTGAACGGCACCGCGACCGGTGAGCAGAAAAAGCTCTTCGCCTCTCTCTGGCAGGACAAGGT
>JAJRYL010000084.1 GCA_024275855.1 Deltaproteobacteria bacterium | reverse complement strand
GCGAGCATTGTAGTGAGACCGCCGAAGTTGGCTCCGTAACCTACGCTTGTAGGCACCGCTACAACGGGGCGCGAGACGAGGCCCGCAACGACGCTCGGCAGGGCGCCCTCCATACCGGCAACTACTATAAGCACATTGGCCTCCGTAATTACCCTGCTTTTAGAGAGTAGCCTGTGCAGTCCGGCAACGCCTACGTCGTAGAGGCGCTCTACCGTATTTCCCATACACTCAGCCGTTACCACCGCCTCTTCGGCAACGGGAATGTCAGAGGTTCCGGCGCTTATAACAAGCACCGTGCCGCGCCCGCTCTTTTTTATCGGATGCGATTTCACAAAGAGCGTGCGCGCGTTTGCGGTATATTCGGCCTTTGGAAACTTTTTTTTAAGCGCGTTCGCCTTTGTCTTATCGAGGCGTGTTACCAATACGTTCTCTTTGCGTTCGCACATGCCGGTGATTATAGCCGCCATCTGCGCGGTTGTCTTTCCCTCGCCGTAGATTACTTCAGGAAAACCGACCCTTAACGACCTGTGCGTATCTATCGTGGCAAAGCCGAACTCTTCAAAAGGCAGGCTCTTTAATCTTTTTAAGGCGTCCTCTACCCCTGTTTGGCCCTTGGCTACCGCCTGTAGCAGGCTCTTCACGCTCTCTTCGTTCATACTAATCCGCCTACCTGTTCCGGTTCTCTTTACGTTACCTTAAGCGCGCCCGCCGTTACGGCGAGTATGTCTATTAAAAAGACCGGCCTGCCGTCTCCGGTAACCGTTATGCCCGAAACGCCCCTTAGCGCTGTAATAGGGGCTGGCAACGGTTTTACAAACGCGTCTATCTCAAGGCCGAAGTCGTCTACCACTATGCCGACAAGCGCGTGCGCGCCTTGCGCGAGAGCGGGGCCGTGATACGCGGTTTGTGTTATATCGACGATAACGATAGCATAATGCTCCTGTTTAGTCTCTGTATCCGTTGCTTTTGTTGTTAAACTCTCACGGTTCAACCCGAGCGCCGGGGCGAGCGGCAAGAGTGGAATCTCGAGTTCGTCTACGGTTAAGGTCTTTAGGTTGGCCTCTTCTGCGGTGACTTCGATAACCTTTGCCACACTCGAAATAGGAAGCAGAAAAAGCTCGTTAAAGACGCTGACGAAGAGCGCCTTTATTATAGATGTGCTTCGCGGCAGGTCCATGCTTATTGTCGTGCCGGCCCCGTCTGTTGAAGTTATAGATAACCTTCCGCCGATACTCTCTATGTTCTCTTTAACGACGTCCATGCCTACGCCCCGTCCGGAAGTATCGGTAATAGAGGCGGCGGTAGATAAGCCCGGAAGACAGACGAGTTTAAGGAGTTGACTTCTGTCCATCACTTCCAGCTCAACGGAAGTGTAGCCTGAGTTCAGCGCCTTCTTCTTTATGGCCTCTATATTTATGCCGCGTCCGTCGTCCGATATTTCAACGACAACGTGCTCCCTTACGGGGAAGGCCCTGATCTTTATGGATGCCTGCCTCTTTTTATTAAGGGCCTCGCGCTCTTCGGGCGGCTCTATTGCGTGGTCTACGCTGTTTCGTATTATATGGAGCAGCGGCCCGCCGAGGTTTTCAAGTATGGAGCGGTCGAGGCTTATATCCCCCGTCTCTATCTTAAGGCTGATCTCTTTACCGCTCTTTTTGGCCAGGTCGTATACAACGCGCGGCAGGGTCTCGGTAAGGTTGGCAATAGGCAGCATGCGCGCGGTCAATATAGAGGCGTGCAGACGGTTGAGAGTTTTACCGAGCGAGAAGACAGAGTCTTTAAAGGCTATTGTGCCGGGCGTTCCGCTTATGGTCTTAAAACTCGAAAGCTCCATGTAAAGGTCGCCGACCGTGGTTTGCAGCTCGTCGAAGACACGGCTGTCCACCTTCATGGTGTTGGAGAGCCGTAGCGGTTTTAGAGTTATTTCTCCGGGGTTGGCGGCGCGCGCGGGCCGCGGCTTTTCCGGGCCGTTTACCTTTGCGCCTGCGACCGCTTTATCGCCTGTCTCCTCTGGCACGGCCTTAGCATCTGGCGGCCGCTCGCCGCCCTTGCAGGCCGCCTCTATCTCGCTTATAAGTTCATCGCACTCTATCGAACGCGCCGAGTCCTCTTCTATAACGGCAATCATCTCTTTTAGAGTGTCGAGCCCCTTTAGCTGGGTCTCGATTATCTCTTCGGTAAGTCTCAACTCTTTTGAGCGCAGCTTGGAGAGCAGGTCTTCAAGGACGTGGGCAAGCCTCTTCGGGCTTTCGTAACCCATTGAGGCCGACATGCCTTTCATCGTATGGTAGTGCCTGAAGAGATTGTCTATTATAGTGACGGTACTGTCTGGGTCGATGCCTGAGTCGAGGCTGAGCAGGCCGCTCTCAATTCCGCCGAGGTGAGAGTGCGCCTCTTCGAGAAAGATTTTTTTGTACTTTGAAGTGTCCATTGTGGTAACGCCAGAGGATTGGGTGTGAGGTGTTCCGGAGTTGTTACTCCTGTCCGAAAACCTTCTTAAGTTCCTTGAGGATAATCTCATCTTC
>JAJRYL010000083.1 GCA_024275855.1 Deltaproteobacteria bacterium | reverse complement strand
TTTGGTAAGCCCGTGTAAAACTTTAAACACCCTGACTTCGAGCTAAAACCACCTGCAAGAACAGGTAGTTGCAAACTTGGAACAGAAGAGCCGACTCGGCGGAAAATAATCTATAAAAACCGAATAGTTTGACTGTTACCCGTTACAGTGGTAAAATTATACATCTACTTATCTATCTTTTAACCGATAAGTATACAGAAGGTAACTTCAAGCGGCATCCTGCGCCCCGTAATTTAATGCCGGTATCGAAGGCAGTGGCCGGTTCGCTATAGAACAGTGCGGCGTAAAGTACCGGCGCAAACTCTTTTACGCTGTTAAAATTTTATCGATATTTTCATAAAAGGGCCGGGTTATCAAACAGGCGGCACGCACAGAAACCGACCAGCATTAATAAGCACCCCGGTCTTTATACTTAATAGAGTAAAAAGAGCCTGGGCGACAATAAACCAGAAAAAGACAGCTCCGTTGCTGTACCACCCCGGAGGCATAATGAAAAGATTTATACTTAAGATTCCTCGCCGGTTACTTTTTACCGTTATAGCGGCAACGCTTCTTACAACCACCATTGCCGTCCCGAACTCTGCGCACGCTAAAAGTCGAACAGTCGGGGTGTCTCCTGACGTGCTGCGCTCTTACTACTACTACACCGCGGCTCAGGTAGTTTTAAAAGAGGGGGATTTAACCACGGCGATAGAGCTTTACAAAAAAACCTTAAAGCTCGACCCCGGCTCGGCCCTTCTAAATGCCGAACTCGGCAAACTCTACTTACGCACCGGCGCTCACGACAAGGCCCTTAAAAGCCTCAACAGGGCAAAAAAGCTCGACCCCGACTTTGCCGCCACCTATATCTCCCTCGCAGAGCTTTATACGCTGCAAAGCAATACCGACTCAGCTTCCAAAAACTACTTGAAGGCCATAGAACTCGACCCCGCAAATGTCAAAAACTATCTTTACCTCGCTATTCTCAACACGCGCCTGAATAGGTTCGACAAGGCCGCAGACGTACTCAACAGGCTGCTGCTTGAGAGGCCGGACTCTATAATGGCATACTACTATCTCGCTAAAATAGAGGTACAGAGAAAAGACTACGCCAAGGCGGAGCAGTACTATAACAAGACCATCTCCATCAACTCACACTTCGACGCCGCATACTACGAACTCGGCATGATTCACGAGATGAATAAAGAGACTGAAAAGGCCATAGAGGTGTACAGCAAAGCCGTGCAGAAGCTTCACAAGAACACCGGTTTCCGTACCAGGCTCGGTATACTTTACATACAGTCCAAGCAGATAGACAAGGCGCTCGAACAGTACAGAGAACTGGCCAGACATGAAGAGACGAAAGTAAACGCGCTTATAAAAATCGGGCTTATCCACTTCGAGAAGAAAGATTATGCCGAGGCCGTCAAAACGTTCAAGGAACTGATAGAGATCAACCCTAAGCTGTTCAGGGTGCGCTACTACCTTGCCACTGCCTACGAAAGCAGCGGAGACGTAGACAAAGCTACCGCCGAGTTCACAAAGATACCGGCGGGTGACAGCAGCTACACGGATGCCAAGATACACCTTGCCTACATATACGAACGTCAGGGCCGCCTTGAAGAGACCATAGCCGAATTGAAAGAGGCCCTTGAGGTTAAAAAGAACGACTCCGAACTACTGCGCCTGCTTGCCTCTATTTATAGAGAGGCCAAAAAGCCGGTTGAGGCGGTAGAGACATTTGAAAAGGCGGTGGCCTCCAACCCGGACGACGCTAACCTTCAGTTCACTCTCGGCGTTCTTTACGAAGACGCCAATATGGAGAAGAAAGTCTTGTCTACGATGTACAGGGTGCTGGAACTCGAACCGAAACACGCCAACGCGCTCAACTATATCGGTTACAGTTATGTGGAAAAAGGCACCCGCCTGAACGAAGCGGAGATACTGATAAAAAAAGCCCTTGAGATAAAACCCAAGAGCGGCCACATAATAGACAGCCTCGGATGGCTCTACTACAAAAAGGGCGAATTCGCCAAAGCGGTAACAACGCTCGAAGAGGCGATAAAGTACCTGCCTGAAGATCCACTGGTGCAGGAGCACCTTGGAGACGCCTACCGTAAAATGAGCCTTAAAGAGAAGGCGCTTATATCGTACCGCACAAGCCTGCGCCTTGCGCCGGGGAACAAAGGGGTACAGGAAAAAATAGACTCGCTAAAGACCGAGCTGAACTCCGTCAGGATAAATTAACGTGCGCTCCGTCCTCTCTCTTTTCATTCTTCTGCTGCTTGCCGGTTGTACCGCTTTAACTCCGGCGCCAACCCAAACGGAAAAAGCGCCGCCTGCGAATGCGCCGCTCTCTATTCGCGGTAATGCCATTGTAGAGTTTACAAACGGAACCGTAATGCGCGGCCACGCCGTTATAGCGGCCAGAGAACCGGCATTCTTTAAAATAGTGCTTTTAGGGCCGTTCGGCCACACCGCGTGGGCAATGACGGGTAACGAAAAATCGATCTCTATCTATAAAAACGCCAAGAGCACCACCTACGGCTTTAGAGACCCTAACCTGCCCTACAGCTTCTCTTCACACGAGCTTATCGCGTACCTGATGGGAAAAACCCCGTCAATACCCGTTGACCGGCCCGGAGCGGAATCCTACCGTACAATCAGGGACAAAAACGGACAGATCACAACTGTAGTTAAATCGATTGGCGGCAGACCGGTTCTTAATGTGGTCATGGGCAACTACCGTACCGTATCAGGGCATAACCTGCCATTTCTAATCTCTATCTCAGATAAGCACCGCAACCTTAAAATCCGCTTTAACGGTATCGAGGTTAACCCACCGCTTAACGACGCTGTTTTTGGAGAAAAGAAGGCATCGACAGCGGGGCTGGACTAAACGTGTTGACTGCGCACTATTTTTATGTTATAAAATAAACACCTTTTCTTTCACAATCTTTCCTACAAATATAAGGAATCTCATGTCAAAAGTAGACCTGTCGTTCAAAAATGGTGAACTTGCCGTCTATCCAGCTCATGGCGTCGGCATGATTACCGGAGTAGAGTCAAGAAACGTATCCGGAGAGACCAAATCATTTTACATTCTGAAAGTTCTCGACACTGAAGCGACTATTATGGTACCGGTCGAGAACGCCTCATCTGTCGGCCTAAGAAAAATTGTCAAAAAAAGTCTTGTCCAGAAAGTCTATGATATTCTCAAAGAAAGGGAGCACTCGACAGTAGACAGCCAGACATGGAACAGGCGCTACCGCGAATACACCGATAAAATAAAGAGCGGCTGCGTTATGGAGGTTGCAAAGGTTCTACGCGACCTGTATATGCTGAAGTACGACAAAGAACTCTCCTTCGGCGAGCGTAAAATGTTCAATACAGCGAAGAACCTGCTGGTTAAGGAAATCTCCGTCGCTCGCAAGGTCAAAGAAGAAAAGATCGAAAAAGAACTCTACAGCATGCTCGAAAACTGACCCTGGAGTCCGGGTGCGGTTAAGGCTCTAAACGCTTTTAAAGGTTTAAGCGTTATTAGAAACCCCGGTGTAGTTAGCAGACCTCGGCGTTATTAAAGTTACGGGTGCTGTTAAATATCCAGGCTGTGTTGTCGGCTCTGTCTTTATGTTGCCTCTTTGGTAAGGCACACTCTAAAACCAATTGTCGTGCCTTACCTTACGACGCGTCGGCGCTGCTATATCCACACCGCCCTTTACTGCGGCAAATCTTCGCGAGCATTCACACACCGTCTCCACCTGTTTCACTTGTACGCGCGTCGGCGTTGCTACCTCCACATCTGCCCTTTGCTACGGCACATCTTCGCGAGCATTCACACACCGTCTCCTACCTATTCACTTATACGCGCGTCGGCGCAATTTTTATAAAGTTAAAAGGCATCACTCTTACAATAAGCACTCCAGAGTTTTATACCGTACCTTTGCAACTCTCTCGCAGCTCGTTTTTTTATAAAGTTAGCGGCTCCACACCTGACTAAAGCCGCCTGTTGCGCGTTACCTTCAACAGTAGTAAAATACCCCTCTGCTTTTTGCGCTCCCGCTTCTCATAAAACCGACTCGATCTTAAAACCGC
>JAJRYL010000082.1 GCA_024275855.1 Deltaproteobacteria bacterium | reverse complement strand
TATTGCGACCGGCGTTCCGCTTTTCCGGTGCTTCGCTACTATTTCTATGGCGCGCGTTAGACCGACCACCCTTTTTTTGCTCTTCGGGTTGTAAAGAGCTATAACGAAATCGGCCTCGGCGGCGGCGTGCAACCTGCGATCTATCGTCTTCCACGGCGTCAGCAGGTCGGACAGAGATATAGATGCAAAGTCGTGCATTAAGGGCGCGCCAAGCAGAGCGGAGGCCGCGACAAAAGCCGGAACGCCGGGTACCACCTCGATTTCCGGCATCTCTACGCTACTGTCCGCAAGGGCGAGTTCGAGCACAAGGCCGGCCATGCCGTATATGCCGGAATCTCCGGAAGAGACCACCGCTACAGACCTGCCTGAGGCCGCAATACCGAGCGCTATTTTGCACCGCTCAACCTCCTGCATCATGCCGCGCGAATGAACCTCCTTACCCTCTATAAAAGGCTCGATAAGCTCGACGTAACGTTTGTACCCTACCACGCAGTCGGCCTCCCGCAACCTCTGTATAGCGAGGGCGGTAAGGTGCTCAACGCCGCCGGGGCCAATGCCTATTACAAAAACGGAACCTTTGCCAGCGCCACCGTTACCCTCTTTGTCTTTATCTTCTTCAGGCATAAACTTTGCGCTTTCGCTGAGATTAAGGCCGCTGGTTCCGCGACCGCTTTAGCTCCCGTAACCTTAAGCACCACCGGGGACGACCCGCTCGCAGCCGTTACGGAATTCAATTCAACCGCCGAAAAAAAATCTATTGCTACCCCGGCTGAGTCGGCGAACTCTAAAAGCCCCGCTTCGTCCCTCTTTATATCTATAGTCGCCACTCTTTTTAAGGTATAAAGAGAAAGTCCGGCGCCTTTAAAGGCAGCCTCTACCGCTCTCTTGATCTCGTCGGCGCTCACCCCGCGCCTGCACCCGATTCCGGCAACATACCGGCGCGGCCTTAAAAGCATAGTAGAGGGCTTTAAAGACCTCTTTATATCAACCGCGGCATCGGGCGTAATAATAACAGTGGCAAGCGGAGCCTTCTCCGGCGGCATAGAGTCCGCGAACGAAAAGACAGAGCTTGCCTCTTCGCCGAAACCGGCCACAAAACCGGCAATGGCCTTCAGCCTTTCTCTATCGACATCGACAACAAGAACAGGGCCGCCCTCTAAGATAGCGGAATTTACGGCCAGTATCGCCTTTAAATTCTCTATAGCCAAAGAGAACTCTTTCGCTATCTCCTCAACACAGGGCAGAGAACGGTTGTCGGTTGCCGTTGTTATTACGGGCAGCGCGCCAATAGCCGTTGCTACCCTTTTCGTAAGTTCGTTGGCTCCGCCTAAGTGGCCTGAGACGAGGCTGATAACAAAATTGCCTGTCTCGTCTATTACGAGCACAGCCGGGTCGGTCGCCTTCGATTTCAAGAGCGGCGCTATCATACGCACGGCGATTCCCGAAGCGCAGATAAAGACAATAGCGTCCGAGACCGGCCAAACCTCTTTTACGATGCTCCTCAGTCCTCCGGACTTAACTCTTGCCGGCGCTACTATCTCCGGTTCTGTAAAAAGAGCGCCGATAGAACCGGCAAGCTCGATACCGCGGGCCGTAACCGGCAGAACCGTAACGCGCAAGCGTCTGCCCTCTGCGCCGGCCAGCTCTATCTTATCGGGTGAGTCCGGCAACCTGAAACCTCAAGTAAGTATTTTTACTGCACCATCTCTTCTATATCCTTAACGAGTTTTACGACCCTTGCCGCCATAAGCCCTACCACTTCGCGCCCCTTGCCAACCGTTGCCTTCGTAGGGTCGCCCCAGACTGCGCCCGGCCAGAACTTCAACTTATCGCGCGCGATAACAGGACGCGGGAATTTCGGAAACTCCATTTGCGCCCTGCCCTTAACAAGCTCCGGGGCTAAAAAGAGCACGGCTGAGGTCTCAAGCTCTCCGGCATGCGAATCGCCCCGGGTCTCGGCGATCTCAAAACCCTCCGGGCCTATTATATCGTAAATAGACAAGGCGGCTATCTTAACCTCCTTCAGCTCCCCGGTAAGGCTCTCCCCCGCCTCTTTTATAGCGGATACATGCAATGAGCCACCATGACCGGAGATTAAGATAAAGTTGCGAAGCCCCTTTTTATACGCTTCTCTGACAATATCCTTTGTAAGCATTCGAAGGGTACGGGTAGAAATGGATACTGTTCCTGCGTGCTGGCCGGTTGAGGTACAGACACCGTAGTGAATCGGCGGGGCTATAAAAACAGGCACCGACTCCGCGGCAAGTTTTACGGCCTCGTGAATAATAAGGGTATCCGTACTCAGCGGCAGATGAGTTCCATGAGCCTCAACCGTACCGTACGGAAGTATCATTGTCTTTGTCCCTTTTAGCGCGTCCGCAAACTCGCTCATAGTCATCTCTTCAAGGTTCATTCTCTTACCTCCGCTCTATATCTTTTTACTAATAGGGGAAAAGACCACTTTACCGTCGGCCTCCCGGCAACCGTGCAGCGGCTAAACCCCCTAAACGCTCCCTTACCCACGCGCCTCCGTACGTTCCTGCCGCCGCGCCAAGCGCGTTTGCGGCGGCGTCAAAAAAACTCGCGTCTCTAT
>JAJRYL010000081.1 GCA_024275855.1 Deltaproteobacteria bacterium | reverse complement strand
TTCCTGCCGTCCGTTTTCTTACTCGTTGCCCGCCTTACAGCCGGTCTTCTGCCCGCCCTGTTCCGACCATCTTCGTCAATATTTGCAAGCACCGCGCCGATGCGTCTGCGCTCAATATCAACGTTCTCTATAGTTACGGTTACAGGGTCGCACAACCTGAAGGTCTGCTTCGTATGCTCGCCGATAAGCGTATGGCGTACGGCGTCGAAGATAAAGTAGTCGTCTAAGCTCGACACATGCACAAGGCACTCTACAAAGTACTCGTCGAGTTCGACAAAAAACCCGAAACTCGTAACTCCCGAAACGATACCCTTATAATCGAGGCCGACCTTATCGAGCATAAACTGCGCCTTCTTAAGATCCGATATCTCACGCTCGGCCTCCATTGCCCTGCGCTCCAGTGTAGAGGTATGTACCGCTACATCGGGCAGCGTGCTCTCCATCCGCTCTTTGAGTTTACCGTCGTACTTCTTGCTTATAAGGGCCTTTAAAAGCCTGTGTATTACAAGGTCGGGATACCGCCGTATAGGCGAGGTAAAGTGAGTATAATCGCTAAAACCGAGACCGAAGTGGCCCGTATTCACGGTAGAGTAAACCGCCTGCTTCATAGACCTTAAGAGCACGTGGTTTATTAACTTCTCTTCAGGCTTATTATCTACCGCCTTTAAGACGGACTGAAACGCCTTTGACCCGCCTCCGGGTTTTAACGACAGGCCGAAACCGTGGATAAACTCGTTAAAGACCTCTACCTTCGCGGCGTCCGGTTCGTCATGCACGCGATAAAGAGACGGCAGGTCGCGGGTTGAAAAAGCGGACGCTACCGCCCTGTTGGCAGCGAGCATAAACTCTTCTATCAGTCTATGCGCTAAATTGCGCTCCGACCTGACAATATCTTCTACCCTGCCGGCCATGTCGATTATTATCTGAGGCTCCGGAAGGTCGAAATCGAGGCTTCCGCTCTTCAACCGCGCGGCTGTTAAACGCGCGGCAAGGCCCTGCATCTCAATCAGGTCAGGCAGTATCTCTTTGTAGCGCTCTAAAAGTTTTTTCTCTTTATCGGCCAAAATAGCCTTGACCACCGTATAGGTCAAACGCTCCGCGCTCTTTATTACACTCTCGTAAAACCTCTTGCCGATAAGCTCGCCACCAGAGTCGAACTCAAGCTCCGCTGTTAAGGCAAGACGGTCTACGTTAGGATTTAAAGAGCAGATTCCGTTAGAAAGGGCTTCGGGCAGCATAGGAATACATCTGTCGGGAAAGTAGACGCTTGTAGACCGCTCATACGCCTCGGCGTCTATTACGCCGCCTTCGGGCACGTAGAAACTTACGTCCGCTATAGAGACGTAGAGCCTGTGCCCGCCGTGCGCCAGGCTCTCTATGCCTACGGCGTCGTCAAAATCGCGGGCCGTCTCGCCGTCTATGGTAAAGAGTTTTTTACCCCTAAGGTCTATTCTGCCGGTTATATCGGCCTTTCGAACCTCAACCGCCACAGCCTCTGCCGAGGCGATAACGGCAGCCGGAAAAGCAGCCGTAAGGCCGAACTTTTTAAGTATTACGATAGACTCTACGTCCGGGTCTGCGGGGTCTCCGATCACCTCTATAACGGAACCGGCCGGGGCGTGGCTCTTCTCGCCGTAGCGGGTTATTTCAACCTCTACTATCTCGCCGTCTTTCGCCCCCTTAGACTCCGCGCGCGGCACTATAATAGAGTCAAGCAGACGCTCGTCGGAGGGCACGACAACATTAAACCCTTTACAGGTCTCGAACCTGCCGACTACGGTAGAGTGGACATGTTTTATTACCCTGTCTATTCTGCCTTCGCGCTTACCCTGCGCCTTAACCCGCTCAATGCGCGCCGCTACATGGTCGCCATGCATGGCCCCGGCCATATGGCGTGGGTTTATAAAGATGTCTCCGGCCTCTGCCTCAGCCGCATCATCGGGCAGGACAAAACCGAAACCGTCGGGGTGGCAACTGAGCGTGCCCGTGACAAGGTTCAACCGGGTACCGCAGGCGTACCTGCCGCCGCGTATCTTAACGACGTCTCCGTCCGCTACGAGCGCCCTGAGTACGGCCTTAACTTCGTCTCGCTGGTCGCGCGACACACCGAACGCCCTGGTAATGTCTCTAAAAGACATTGGCCGGGCGCAGTCGTCTTTTAAAAAACTCAGTACCTTCTTTTTCTTCTCTTCCATCAATTTCTACCGCAATAACAGAAAGCTTTGCGCTACCTCCGGCTAACCGCCGGACGATACGCCTACCTGCAATCTATTATCTCCTGCTCGCTCTTAATCTCGTAATCGACCACTGCCACCGCGTCGCAGGCGGCGTTAACACGCGCGGCAACCTCTTTGTGAAACGGGTGGTCCTGGTACGCCCTTAAATCCCCGAAAGTATTAAACACGGCGGTTAACGCGATATCGTACGACCTGTCGCCCTTAACCTGGTCGTGCGCCACTACAATAGAGCGCAGGGTTTCGACCTTGCCTTCGAGGCTCTTAAGCCTGTTTACCATCTTCTCTATGATAAACGGGCTTCTCTCCTTCAACCTGAACAGAACTACGTGATGTACCATAAAAATCTCCGAACTCCATTAACGGTTTATTGTTACCGGACATTAATTGAAGACGTCCGGCCTTCTATTACACTCAAACCCTCGGAACCTTCTCCCAGTCCTTTAAAAAACGGTCTATTCCGATATCCGTAAGCGGATGTTTCGCGAGCAGGGCAAGCACATGGAACGGAATGGTCGCCACATGCGCGCCTACTAAAGCCGCGTCGCTTACATGCAGTGGGCTGCGCACAGAGGCCACTATAACCTCGGTAGGATAGCCGTAATTGTCGAAAATTTCAACAATATCGGAAATCAAGTCGATTCCTGAGTGCTGAATATCGTCGAGCCTGCCGACAAACGGGCTTACGTACGAAGCGCCCGCCTTGGCAGCCATAAGCGCCTGAACGGCAGAGAAAACGAGCGTAACGTTGGTCTTTATGCCCTCTGCGCTTACCGCCTTAACGGCCTTCATGCCTTCGAGCGTCATCGGTATCTTCACTACAACATTTTTATGAATCTTCACAAGGTCGCGCGCCTCGGCGATCATGCCTTTGGCGTCG
Source organism: Deltaproteobacteria bacterium (assembly GCA_024275855.1). Taxonomy (GTDB): domain Bacteria; phylum Desulfobacterota; class GWC2-55-46; order GWC2-55-46; family JADFVP01; genus JADFVP01. The sequence continues at coordinate 3,518 of JAJRYL010000081.1, read as the reverse complement.
AGACTTACGGCCTCGGCACTGACCGGGCCGTCGATAGTTTCGCAGATTTCCGCTATTATTTCCTTAAACGGCCTCTTCTCTTTCGCTATTAACGACGGGTTTGTGGTTACTCCGTCGAGAAGCCCCCACTCTTCTGCCGTTCTTATTTCCTCAACGTTTGCGGTATCTATAAAAAACTTCATAAAAAAACCTCCTTGACTTAAGTTATCTCCTATGACAAAATTTTATGATTAAAGCCAATATAGCCTGAATATTACGGTAGTACAAGGCTAAACTGGATGACATTTAGAGAGTGATTAAACCCCTGCGTTCCTTTTAGATCTTCAGGTACGGAGGCTCCCTGACTTTCGGTGTCGAAGTGATTTAAGCCGAAGTGGCGGAATTGGTAGACGCGCCAGGTTCAGGACCTGGTGGGCGCAAGCCTGTGGGGGTTCGAGTCCCCCCTTCGGCACCACTTAACAGTACTCTTTCCACCCCAATCTCTCTTTACGTAACCTTTTGCGGCCTTGCCGAAGCACCGGCTCAAGCGCCCTGTTTACTTAAATTAAAGAGTACAAAATCCCAAACCGCCTTATGTGGATCAATTAACAAGTAAATAGTCCTAAACCACCTTCTCTTATGCCGACCAGTTAACGAGTAAATATTAAAAAACCGCCCTGTATACCTCAAGAGAGTAAAAATTCAAAAACCGCCTACTCTTATGCAGATCGTTTAACGGGTAAATACTTCGACACCGCCACCTATCTCAAGTAAAAGGCAACGGCTTCAGGACCGACCGATACATTAGAAAATAAAGAGTAAAAAAAAAGCGAAACCGGCCTATACGCCTCAATTAAAAAGTAAATACTCCGATATAAGTGTAGCTCTTGCTTACCGGCACAATAATCGCGATACCGACATTTTCAAGACAGAAAAGAGTTAAATAAAGACGTGAAAGAGCCCAAAGTACTTATAATCGTGCCCGCCTTCAACGAGGAAGAGACGTTAACGCACGTTATCAACGACATTACCGCCAACCTGCCCGGTACCGACATTGTTGTCGTAAATGACGGGTCGAGTGACGCAACCGGAGCGGTAGCCGAGTCGCTCGGCGTCACAGCGCTTCACCACCCGTACAACCTCGGCATCGGCGCCACCATGCAGACCGGCTACAAGTACGCAAGCAGAAACGGCTACGACATAGCCGTGCAGGTAGACGGAGACGGACAGCACATGGCTAACCAGGTAAGCGCGCTTTTAATCCCTATAGCGAAAGGCGAAGCCGACATAGTGGTCGGGTCGCGCTTCTTAGGTCTCGGTGAGTACTCGCCGAGCCTGGCGCGGGGCGCGGGCATCCGTTTTTTTTCAAAACTCGTCTCCGCAATAATCGGCGAACATATAACCGACACCACCTCTGGCTTCAGGGCGTCCGGCAAAAGAACCATCAAATTCTTCAGCGGCCATTACCCGGACGACTACCCTGAGGTAGAGGCGCTTGTTATACTCCACAAGTTGGGCTTTAAAATTGCCGAAGTCCCTGTTAAAATGTCGGAACGGGTAGGCGGTAAATCGTCTATTACGCCAACCCGGTCTGTCTACTACATGGTAAAGGTTCTGCTTGCCATACTGATAGACATGATAAAGAAGCATAACTGAAACAGGCACGGCAAATAGAAGAGGTAAGGGCACATGCGTATATATCAGGTACTCTCTATTCTCGGCTCTCTCACCATGTTCGGCTTTGTAGTAGACTTTGTACGGCGCGGGCTTTTAAAAGAGAAGTACTCTGTGCTGTGGCTCGCCTGCTCGGTAGCCATACTTATCCTCTCTGTACAGAAAGGGCTACTCGACCTGCTGGCCGGGTACCTCGGTATAGCTTACGCGCCCTCGCTCCTCTTTTTAGTGGCCTTTCTCTTTATACTTCTTATTATGCTCCATTTTTCAGTTGTTATCTCTATTCTGCACGAAAAAAACAAGACCCTGACCCAGGAGCTTACGCTCTTGCAGGAGGCCATAAAAGAGGCCGGACTACTCTCTGCCAATAAAAAGAGAAAGAAGTAAGGCGTTATATGAACAAGGCACTCAACTCAAAGTGGTTCGGCCCGGCCTCTATGCTTGCGCTCGCGGCCCTAACCTTAATAGCCTACTCCGGCACCTTTAACGCCCCATTTCAGTTCGACGACCAACTAAACATTTTAAAGAGCCGCGAGCTGCACAACCTCTCCAACCTGTGGGCTATCTTAACCGGGCCGCGCGGAATTACGCGCGCCACCTTCGCCCTTAACTACTGGGCGGGCGGAACAACGGTTACCGGATACCATATTGTAAATACGATTATACACCTGATAAACACGGTGCTCGTCTACCTGCTGCTGCTCTCTACCCTCAGGCTCGCCAACTATGTCGAAGGCCGCGCCCGCTGGATAGCCTTCTTCACCTCTGCGCTCTTTGCCCTGCATCCGTTACAGACTCAGGCCGTTACCTACATCGTACAGCGTATGGAGTCGCTCTCCGGCCTCTTTTACCTTCTCTGCCTGCTGCTTTTCGTTTACGCCGCCAAAGCCGCTTCACCGGCCCTGCGCGCGCTCCTGTACATATTGACCGCTATTTCATACTGGTGCGCTTTTTACTCGAAAGAGAGCGCACTTACTATTCCGGCGATTATTCTGCTCTACGACCTCTTCTTTCTCTCCGGCTTTAAGATAACGGGAATAATCAGAAAATGGCCGCTTTACGCGCTGCTCTCGCTCCTCTTTATCTTCTTCTCGATAAGAACGGTAGCCCCGCTTGCGGGCATAGAGCTCTTTGGCGCCTCAAAGCATACACCTGTAACAATCGTTGTGCCGGGCGCGTCAAACGCACAGCAGGCTACCGGCAAAATAGCCGCCGCCCCGCCGAGAGAACCGGTAAAGATAGTCAGGAGCAGCAACAACATAACCGCCGGTTTCGCCATGACGTCCATTACCCCGCGCCAATATCTCTACACGCAGTTCAACGTAATAACCTACTACTTTACGCTCTTGCTCTATCCGGCCAACCAGAACCTCGACTACGACTTTCCCGTTTCGTCGGGCCTGTTCGAGGTTCCAACCCCGAGACCCGGAGCGGTGCTCAACATTCCGTTGCCGCCGCCGATACTCTCTTTAGCCTTTCTTTCAGCTATAATACTCTTCGCGCTCTACCTTACGCTTCGCTCTATAAAAAAGAGAGAACAGGCAACGCAAACCGCGGGCTTAACGGCCTTTTTCATCTTCTGGTTTTTTATTATACTTTCGCCAACGTCGAGCTTCGTACCCATAAGAGACGTTATATACGAACACCGCCTCTACCTGCCGTCTATCGGCTTTTTTCTCGTAATGGTACTCGTGGTAGATACTCTGACAATAAAAAAACTGAGTGGAAAAAAATCTCATAAAAAAAAACGTAAAACAGGTTAAAGTTTACGCTAGAAAAACCGAATTAATAATGCATCGCATATATATATTGACTCTATACACAGTAATGTAATAAGCTTACATAAATCCCAAGCGGTCATAAAG
>JAJRYL010000080.1 GCA_024275855.1 Deltaproteobacteria bacterium | reverse complement strand
TACAGGGCTTTAAAGGCGAAGAGGTTTAGGAAAAAGGGGAGGCCGGCGCCTGTTTTAAAGGCCGGGGATTATCCGCAGGTAGAGGGTGTCAGCCCGAGGGTCACGGTATGGCTGGCAGCGCAGATGCACCTGTGGTTCGCGGCCTTTGTGCTTGCCGTACCTATCTTCGTACTTATTTTAGAAGTTATCGGCATGATTACGGGTGACAAAAGGTACGACGATACCGCCTACGAGTTTATACGCGTCTCGATTACCGCTTACTCGTTAACCGCGCTTACCGGCGGTCTGCTGCTGCTCTCGCTTGTTGTATTCTACCCGGCTGTAATGGGTTACATGGCGTCTGTTTTCGGTTCGACCATGCTCGGTTACGGCCTGCTCTTTTTTGTCGAGAGTATCACGCTCTATATCTACTACTACGGCTGGGGTGTGATGAACGACGGCGGCGGGCTGAAGCGGCTCCACCTGTTTGTCGGGCTTTTGTTGAACCTGGCCGGAACGGCGCTTATGTTTATAGCCAACGCGTGGGTAACGTTTATGATGTCGCCTGCCGGGGTGGACAAGATGGGAGCCCTTAAGGGCGGGGTCTTCGCCGCTATAAACAACCACCTGTGGAGCCCGATGAACCTGCACCGGTTTGTCGCCAATATAGCCTACGGCGGTTCTATTGTAGGTGCGTATGCCGCCTATAAATACCTTAGCGCGAGAACGGATAAGGCGAGGGCGCACTACGACTGGATGGGCTATACCGCGAGTTTTATCGCCATTGGCGCGCTGCTTCCTATCCCTTTCGCCGGGTACTGGCTGACCGCTGAGATATATTCGTACAGCCAGCAGATGGGCATTACGCTTATGGGCGGTATTTTCGGGTGGCTCTTTATCGTGCAGGCCGTTCTGATAGGCGCTCTTTTCGTAGCCGCCAACTACTATCTATGGTGCGGCATGGGGCGCACGGACGGCGGTACCAGGTACACCCGTTATGTCAAGTACATCGCCATAGTCTTAACGCTCTGTTTTTTGGTCTGGTTTACACCGCACAATCTGGTTCTTACCGCCTCCGAGACGAGCCTCTTAGGCGGGCGGTACCATCCGTGGTTAAAGGTCTTCGGGCTTATGCCCGCAAAAAATACCGCTGTAAATATAATGGTAATCTTTACCTATATCAGTTTTCTTCTGTACAGGCGCGCCGGCAAGGTAGCTACCGTTAAGTGGGCCTCTACAGGCACGAATGCCGAGATAGGGCTCTTTTGCGCGGCGATCTTGAATATTCTCTTTTTAGGTATCTATTACGGTTACTATACCGACAATGTCTATAAGGTCGTCTCTTCAATTCCGCAGGTAATGACGACGCTGAGCGTTATCGTGCTTTCGCTGCTGTTTGAGTGGAGGATATTCAAGCGTTCGAGAAGCGCCGGAAACTTTACCTGGGGGCGCATGCCGGACAGAAGCCAGTACGCGCTGGTGCTTATCGCCGTTTCGTTTACGTGGCTTATGGGGCTTATGGGTTTTGTGCGCTCCGCGATTCGCCAGAACTGGCACATATACTCTATTATGAAGGACAACTCCGCCGAGGCGTATACGCCTTCTATCGCTTACGCCGCCCGTGTGGTCTCCTTCGGCACTATTATCTTTATGGCTCTAATCATCTTTATCTTCTGGTTAAGCTCGCTCGGCAAGAGTGTCGGGCATGCCGGGGCAGAAGATAGTTGAGGTCTCCGGAGCCGTTGGAGAGCGGGAACGAGTGAACAATTTTTTTAAGATAATCGGTTTCAGCCTCTCGTTAATCCTTTTCTACACGCTCTTTGCCGTCTATTACGTTCCTGACTCGCATGTTGACGGGCTGGGCAGAAAGGGGCGCAAGGTTCTACTGCCTATCGAAGAGATAGGCGCTGTCGCTTACGGCGAAGAGGTTTTTTACGGCAGGGGAGGGTGCGCGCAGTGCCACGACTCCGCCGGGGGCAGGGCGCCGGAGCTGACCGACGTCGCTGTAAGGGCGTCCTCAAGAGTGACCTCCCCAGAGTATAAAGGAGAGGCAACGGACGCAATAGGTTATCTGTTTGAATCGATGGTCAAGCCCTCGGCCTTCGTTGTAGACGGTTACGGAACAGTGATTGGCAAAAAGGTCGTAAGCCCCATGCCGGACGTCAGTTCCGGAACAATACGGTTGAATAAAGTTGAATTGGCCGCTACCGTAGCGTACCTTCAGTCCGTAGCCGGTATTGACGTTACGGTTAAGGTGCCCGTACTCACAGGGGGTGTGGGGGCGCAGGAAAAAAGCGGGTTGAAAGCGGCGCCGGTTATAGAGAAGACCAAAGAGTAATTGAGCCGCCTGCGGCGGCTTTGCGGTTTCGGGCGACAGTCAAAAAGGTTTAAAGAAGGTCTGATTTATATAAATCTTCTGCGGCACGCGAAGGGATCGGTCTAATCGATAACCGTAAGTTTTTATAAATGCAAGAAAAAGAAAAAACGCGCTTTTTCTTTTTCTTCTCTGAATAATTCAGAGAAGAATTATTTAGAGGTTACTTGAAAAGACAGGATGCAGATTTTAAAGCTCTTTATATTTATACTCGGTTCGTATATCGCTCTTAAGCTTCCGGGCCTGCTCTTCTCGATTCCGATTCCGTCGAGCCTTGTTCTGCTCTACCTCTTTTTTATCACCGTTATTACCGTTCTTGTAATGACCACTTCCGAGAGTTCGGCAAAAAAACTTTTCGCCCCTGTAATCGCTATAGTAACGGAGCCGTCCAAACGAAGAACACGAAATATTCTATTTGCGGTTCTGCCTTTTTTAGCGGCGCTTTTAACTTACTTTGCGATTCTTCCCGACGGCGGAGGCGGCTCAATAAACGGTTTCAGGGTCGTACATCCTGCGCCGCCCTCTGCTATAAAGGCGTGGGGCCGTACTTACGACCTTACCGCGCTTGAAAATCCTCTTCGTGTCTTTAAGTCCTCCGACCCGAAACTTTTCAAACGGTACGTAAAGGAGGGCGGCGATATTTATTTCAGCAACTGCTTTTTCTGCCACGGCGCTAAACTCGACGGCAGGGGGCAGTACGCTCACGCGTTGAACCCGAGACCCCTTACCTTTCAGGGTATCGACACGATTGCGCAGTTGCAGGAGTCGTATGTCTTCTGGCGGGTGGTAAAGGGCGGGCCGGGGCTGCCCGAACTCTCCGCCCCGTGGTCTTCATCTATGCCGGTGTGGGAGGAAAAACTGAGCGAAGACGAGGTCTGGAAGGTCATACTCTTTATTTACGACTATACCGGCAACAGTCCACGGGAGTGGAGCAAATGACCGGTTACCGTAAATATATAAAAAGAGTCTCTACTTCGTTTTATAGATTCCGCTCTCCGGCGTCTCTGTCTATTGTCGGCTGCCTGCTGTTGTCCGCCGTTTTATTCGCGTCCGTAAATACCGCTTTTAGCGCCGAAAGGGTTGACGGAAAGAGCATCTACGAGGCGCGCTGCGCCTGGTGCCACGGTTCGGACGGCACGGGGTACGGCGTGGCCGCTAAGTACTTAAACCCTCCGCCGCGCGACTTCTCTTTTGCCGAGTTCAAGTGGAAGAGGACGGAATCGGGTAACGATCTTCCGACAAAAAAAGATCTCTATTCCTTTATATCCGGTCTTTCCGGTAAGTCTTCGCACTGGAGCGGAATAACCGGAACCGCTATGCCCGGTTGGAGCGATCTTTTGAGCGGAACCGAGATAGAGGCCGTAGCGGAGTATGTTAAAAGCCTCGCGTATATTACGCAAGCCCTGCCGGGTGCAACGCTCGATCTGTCAGGCCGTGTAGAGGCGACTAAAGAGAGTATAATCAACGGTAGAAAACTCTTCAGAAACAGATGCAGCGAGTGCCACGGAATGTATGGCCGCGGCAACGGCTCTAAAAGGTTGAAGGACGGAACGGGAGAGCGTACGTGGCCCCGTAACTTGACCAAGCCGTGGTTGTTCAGGTCGGGCACGGGCAATGAAGATATCTTTACCCGTATTACCCTTGGCATTGCCGGGACCCAGATGCCGGCCTTTGGAGACAAAAAGTCGAGAAAGTCGCTTACGGAGAGCCAGCGGTGGGACGTGGCGAATTACGTTGTTACGTTAACCGAGCCTTATAAAGAGCCTGCTCCGGGCGCGATTATAAGGGCCGTCAGATTAGAGGGCGCGCTGCCCGAAAGCCCGCTTTCGCCTGAGTGGGCGGCGGCGGAGTACGCGAGCTTTTACCTTGTTCCGCAGATGATAACAAAAGAGCGTTTTTATACGCCGTCGATAGATTCGCTCTCTGTAAAGGCGCTCTATAACCGCGAGGCCGTCGCAATTCTGATAGAGTGGGACGACCCTACGGAGTCTTTACCGGGGGAGGCCAAGTCTGAGTCCATTGCGGGGGGCAGGGTGTATATAGACGCGGCGGCTGTTCAATTTCCGCGCGACATTAATATAGACTCTTCAACAGGCGCCGGATTTTATGTTGCCGACACCCCGTACCTTGGCATGGGTGACGTTAAAAAACCGGTGGATATATGGTACTGGGGCGGGCCCGGCAAAGGCACGGCGGACGGGGTAAAGTTTATAGAGTCTTTCGGGGCTGGTAAGTTTGAGGTTAAAGAGGGTAACGCCGCCGGACTTGGCGCAATAGGCGTTTATGACGAAGGAACGTGGCATCTTATTATTACCCGTTCGCTCGACCAATGGGGCGGTAGCGGCGAGAGCGCCGTGTCGGGAGCTACGGTGCCGGTTGCCTTCGCCCTATGGGACGGCTCCAACGGCGAGAGAGGCTCAAAGCATACCCTTACCCCGTGGGTTCCGCTCGCCTTTGAGACCGAGACCGATATAATGGTCTACATACTGCCGGCCTTTATCTTTATTCTTGTGCTTGGTATCGAGGTTGTCTGGCTCTGCAATATAGACAGGTAGCCGG
>JAJRYL010000079.1 GCA_024275855.1 Deltaproteobacteria bacterium | reverse complement strand
TTAGGCGCCCCGTTCGTTCTTTGAGCCTGTTATGTTTGTATGTGGCAGAAAAGGCAGACATAGAAAGTAAACGCAAGATACTGAAATCTTGTTCAGCATGACAAAATGGTGGGCAGTGCCCACCCTACAGGGCTGTTATGTTTGTATGGTGGCAGAAAAGGCAGACATAGAAAGTAAACGCAAGATACTGAAATCTTGTTCAGCATGACAGAATAGCGGGCAGTGCCACCCTATCGGGACTGAGAGACGGAATGGGGGAGTTTAAAGACAAGAGTACCAAATTCTGCTCACCGCAGGTCTGACCTCAGCAGGAGCCGAGCCCTTTGCTGATAGAGTCGAGCAGTTTCTGTACTTCTATAGGTTTAGAGACGTATCCATCGAAACCCTTGCTTAAGATGCTCTCTTCCTCGCCTTCGAGGCCGGAAGCCGTAAGCGCCAGTATAGGTATATCTTTATTCTTTACGTCGGCCTTTATGATTCTTGTTGCCGTTACGCCGTCCATGCCCGGCAGGTGCAGGTCCATAAGCACAAGGTCGGGACGTTCTTTATTAAAGACCGTGATCGCCTCGGTTCCCGTCTTCGCGTCTACGATACTATAACCGTGCAGTGTTAAGATTTCAGTAACGAGCACCAGATTCATGTAGTTATCTTCGACAAGAAGAATTTTAATCTTACCCTTCTCTTCTCCCACCCGAGTACCTCCGTAGAAAAAAACCGATCAACCGGTTAGCGACTTAACGCTCAACAACCCCCGTAATTTTTCGCAATCTCGTCAACGACCGTATCTAACAGACCGCGGCCGCCCTGCATAACCGTATCTACAGAAGGCCCGAGCAGAACAATCTCTTCTACGCTCAACTCATCGGGCGTACAGACCAAGAAGCTCAAACCGCTACACTGCCCGTTGGACGTAAGCCTGCCTATAAACTCTATCGCGTTCTTGCGCTCGCTCTTGAGGCAGGCCACAACAAGGTCGGCGCCTTTATCCTCTACAGCCGACTCAAGCTTGGCGTTATCCGCCGTTATATCTACTTTCAGACCTCTCTCTTCAAGCTCCTTTGCTATCGACCTTACCTCTTCGGTCTCCGAACCGAAGAGCAGCACGCTCGATATCTTATTCACCTTTTTACCGTCGGGCATAAGCCTGTTTATTACCTTGACCAGCTTATCTTTGTTGATCGGCTTTTGCAGGTACTCCGCCGCGCCGAGCGACTCGCCCATCTCTCTTTTATAGATAGAGGAGACGATAACCACGGGGATATTAACCGTTGACGGAGAGCTTTTAAGCTCTCTTATAACCTCCCATCCGTCTTTTTTCGGTATGGTTATACCGGTTATAATAACGGAGACCTTATGCTCCTGAACCTTGCGCAGAAGGTCGAGACCGTCCGAGGCCACTACTATTTCATACGGACAACCGGCAAGGTAGATCTCAAGCAGCCTGTTTATGTCGTCGCTCTCGCTCGCCATTAAAAGTACCGGCAACTGCTCTTCGTCGATCGATTGATCGCCTAACCCGGAAAATACCGGCAGGTCTACCTCGTCAGTGCCCTGCGGCAGTTTAACGTAAAAGGCTGAACCCTTGCCCTCTGTACTCTCAAACCAGATAGACCCGCCGTGAAGCTCTACCAACCGCTTGGTAAGGACAAGTCCGAGCCCGGTGCCCGGCGACTCAGAGGCGGTAGAAGAGTCTATCTGCTCGAACTCTTTAAAGACCTTCTGCTTATCAGCCTCCTTAATGCCTATACCCGTATCTCTGACGCAAAAAAGAACGTAACGCGTAAGATCCAATCCAACAGGTTCCGTAACTATATCCCACTCTATCTTTATCCGGCCTCCGTCCACATTAAACTTAACCGCGTTGGAGAGCAGGTTGCTTATAATCTGCTTAAACTTTGTTTTATCGGCGCGCAGCATCGGAGAGGCCGGCACGGACTTGGTCTCAATAATCATGTCGCGCTCATGCGCTACAGGTCTGATAGAGCCGAGAACCTCGCCTATAACCTCCATCATTGGGAATATGTCGGGGTGCAGAATCATACGCCCGGTCTCTATGCGGGAAAGGTCGAGTATGTTGTTTATAAGGCTCAGCAGATGCTCCCCGCTTGAGTGCACAAACTCGACATACTGCGTCTGCCTGTCGTTCAGCGTACCGAAGGTCTTTTCCTGAAGGAGCTCTGAAAAACCGATTATGGAGTTTAGCGGAGTTCTGAGTTCGTGGCTCACGTTGGAAAGAAATTGCGTCTTCATCTCGTTCGCCTCTTTCAGATGAAGGTTCGTAGTCTCAAGTTCGAGCTTCTTTCCGGAAAGCTCTTCGTTGGCGAGCCTTAGCTCATCAGTTCTAACCGTTACCTTGCCTTCGAGCGTAGCGTAACTCTCTTCAATACTGTCCGCCATTTTATTAAACTCTATCGCGAGGTTGCCTATTTCATCCTCTGTCAATACAGGAGCCCGCTCGTTCAAGTCTCCTCCTCCGATCTTCTTCGCTGAATTTTCAAGCGCGACAATCGGTTTTACAATGGCGCGAATAAGAATCAGCCACAGCACTCCGGCAACGAGTAAGGCCATAAGCGTAAAGACCGAGGTAACCGTTACGATTACCTTGGATAAAAAGTCGCTCTGTTTATACTCGTCGTAGGCAATCTCTCTTTCTTCCTTAATAATCTGCCGCAGCGAATCCATAGTGTCACTAAAGCTTTTGTTGCCCTCAAGCCGTATAATGCTTATAGCGGATTCTCTATGCCCCGCCTTCGAAAGCTCTTCTACCTTACCGTGTATTGTCCAGTACAGGACGAGGTTGGCGTTAAGCCTGTCGTATAACGGCATCTGTTCCGGGGCTATGCCGAGTATCTTGTACTCGTAGAGCAGTTTGCCAATCTTCTGCTTATGCTCAAGCACCGATAACTCAAGATACGACCGTGAAGACCGATCCGTAGTTACGGTATGGAGAAACATCTCCTGGCGGGAAGAGAGAAATTCGTTTTCAACGGAAGAAAGTATCTCAGAGCGTTTGAACGAATTGAGGTATAACCGCTCCGCTACCTTTGCAAGCTGGTTGGCGTTATAAAGCGCTACTACGCCCCCGACCCCCATCATAACAAAAAGAAGCAGGAAGACGCTGGCAAGCTTATGCGATATGCTCAGGTTTCTAAAAACTACAGTCATTATATCCCCTCCCCGATACTCTCTTCCGTATCGGTAACATCGTCGTAAAGTAGAGCGATGTTGGATATTTCCCCTCCGGAATCGTAAAGCGGGATAGATTTTATCCTGAGCATTTTAACAACACCGTTAAAACTGAACCTTTTAATACTGCCGGGATCGTATCTTATTATAAACTCGGTGGCGTAACCTTCGTAAGACTTCTTTATCGACTTTATCATACCCTGCCTGACAAGCACGTCGTCTTCGAACACCTTGAAGCGGCCTACAAGAGGTTCATTGTCGCGAACGCCGAGAAACCTCTTTTGCGTGCTGTTAATAAGGCGGCACGTTCCGCTTCTATCGTAAACAGCGAAACCGAACGGCAGCTGGTTAAGAAGCATATCGAGAAAAATATTGACATCGTATTCAGAGCGAAAACGGGTTATATAACCTATATAAGTGCCGAAAAGCGACGATACCGCCTCTAAAAAAGGCAGCTCTTCCTGACAGACGGACTCTTTATCCGTATAAGCCGCATAGATATAACCGTAAAGCGTGCCGCTAAACTGTATGGGCACCGAAACGAGCGTACCAAAACCGTTAGCCTTTACAAGTTCGCCGAAGCGCTTGTTAGGAAACTCTTCTACACGGTCGTACACAACCGCGGTCTCTTCTTTGCCGGTACGCAGGTTTTTTATAAATTGCGCTATAGTAGCCCCGTCCATGCCGAAGGTCCTGTTCATACCGTGCGACGCCTTTAACCTCAGGCCCCGTTCGTCATTAACATAAACCGCCGCAGCGCCGCTTGAGCAGCACTCAACCACCAGCTTAACCCCGGCCTCAAAGACTTCGTCCTGTGAGAGCGAAGAGGCGGCTATGCGGTTTAAAGCCATCAACGCTCTTACCTGAGCCGCCCGGCATAACGATTTCTTTTCCGATTCCTTTATCTCAAAGAGCTTTTTTCACCGTCTTTTTTAAGATTTTCGAGCATAAAATTGAGATTGGACATTAAAGAGCCCATTACGCCCTTACTCTCGGCGAAACGGGTGCTTCCCTCTGTGGATTTAATGAGCCTCGCGGTTATAGACGCCTCGCGCGCCTGAGACAGAACACGTTTATACAGGTAGAAGAAACCGATCAATATTATTGAGACGAAACCGCCTATAGTCCAGATGGCATGTGTACGGGTTTCGAGCAGAACCTTGTTTCTGGTCTCTATTATCATATTTACCAACCTGTCGCTGACCTCCTGAATAAGTATAGTCTTAAGGTCAACGGCGTTATGTATAAGCATAACCTCGGCGCGCGTAGAAGCCTCGTTGAGGCTGCCTATCTCGCTCTTCACGATCTGCCAGTATTCGACAACCGAGACAAGGCCCTCGGAGAGCATAATATTCGCATTGATTACGGAAAAAAACTTCGGGTTTGTTATTATCTCTTCAAATTCGGTATCTATCCGTAAAATATCGCGTTTTATAAGGTCTACGGTAGTCTCTTCGAAACGGCGCGCTACGATAAACATATCGAGCGTGTACTCAAGCTTGATGATAGATACCCTTACGGTATCGAACCTGTCGTTGAGCGTCTCTAAATTCTCTATCTTGCGGGTACGATTATAAAAGTAGTAATAATCGATAGAGGCCGCGGAAACCACCAGAATAAAGAGAAGAAGAAGCTTGATATAGATGGAATATTCTTTTATAAACGTTTTCATAACAGAGAAGCACCCGTAGCGAAAATAAGCCGTTACACTGCTTTGAGTAAAAAAAGGAGAGCCCCG
>JAJRYL010000078.1 GCA_024275855.1 Deltaproteobacteria bacterium | reverse complement strand
ATAGCCGCCATGAAGTCCCGTGGCGAGGTTATAGCCGTGTTGACGGCCTACTCTTTTCAGATAGCGGTTCTGCTTGATAACGCCGGAGTAGAGCTGTTTATCGTAGGGGATTCCGTAGGCATGGTAGAGGCCGGTTACTCCAGCACCCTGCCTGTTACTATGGACGAAATGATCTATCATACCCGCGCCGTTGCCCGCGCCTCGAAAAGGGCGCTTGTGGTAAGCGATATGCCGTTTGGCTCTTATCAGGCGGGCCTTGACGCTGCGCGGGAGAACGCCGTACGCCTTGTAAAAGAGGGTGGGGCCGAGGCGGTGAAGGTTGAGGGCGGCAGAAGAAGCGCAGCGGTAATACGCGCTATATCGGAGATGGACGTACCTGTAATGGGCCATATAGGGCTAACCCCGCAGTCTGTTCACAAAATGGGCGGGTACAGGGTACAGGGCAGGTCTGAGGCCGCGCACGAAGACCTTTTAGCAGATGCCCGCGCTGTTGAAGAGGCAGGTGCCTTCGCGATAGTGCTCGAAGGAATTCCGGCGGCCCTTGGCGCCAATATAACGGAGAGCCTCTCTATACCTACCATAGGCATAGGCGCAGGCAAAGAGTGCGACGGGCAGGTGCTTGTAGTAAACGATATGCTCGGGCTTCTGGCCGGAAGGCCGGCGGCCAGGTTCGTTAAAAAGTACGTTGACCTCGATACCGTTATATCCAACGCGGTGTGTAAGTATATTAAAGAGGTAAAGACAGGTAAGTTTCCGGCGAAACGCCACTCTTATTAACGAGGGTACGCTCCGTAACCGTCATGTTCCGCAGTTCAGCGGTCATCTATAAAAAACAGTATGAAGATAATAGAAGAGATCGGACTTATGAGGGCCGAGGCCGTTGGCATTCGCTCCGCTAATGAGTCTTTAGCGCTTGTGCCTACAATGGGCGCGCTGCACAGGGGGCATATTGAGCTTATACGCCGCGCCCGCGCCGTTGCCGACCGTGTCGTTGTATCGATATTCGTAAACCCGACTCAGTTCGCTCCGGGGGAAGACCTTGAAAAATATCCGAGGAATCTTCAGGCCGATATAGAGGTCTGCAAGGCCGAGGGGGTAGATACTCTCTTTACCCCTGCGGTTGCCGGGTTATACCCTGACGGCTTTGGCACGACGATAGATGTCGGTGAAATTGGCACAAAGCTCTGCGGCCTTTCACGCCCCGGTCACTTTAACGCAGTCGCCACAATCGTCTTGAAGCTCTTCAATATTTCGAGGCCTACGGTGGCTTTTTTCGGAAAAAAAGATTTTCAGCAGTTATCGATTATAGAGCGCATGGCGTCTGATTTAAACCTCTGTATAGAGATAATCGGCGTAGAGACGGTAAGAGAGGCCGACGGGCTTGCGATGAGTTCGAGAAACAGGTACCTCGGAACCGCGGAGCGAAAAGCCGCCGTTGCCGTACCATCGGCTCTAAATGCCGCTTCAAGGCTCTTCAAAAAAGGTGTAAGGAGTTCCGGCTCGATTATATCCTCTGTTTCAGAGTTACTTTCGCGAGAGAGTCTTATAGAGGTGGAGTATATAAAAATTATATGCGTTAAAAGGCTTGAAGAGGTTGAATTTATTGACGAAAAAACGGTTTTGGCCTTAGCCGTAAAGATTTCCGGCACACGCCTGATAGATAATCTCGAACTTTGCTGATATACTTGCTCTTTATAGATTATTATCTTTGAATTGCACTGTTGCTATGTGGTATATATAGACATTTCAGGAAGATTGTATGCCGGCCCTGTTCTTCCCTTCAGCGTCTTGTTTTAATGGCGCGGGGGTGAATAGAAATATAGCCGTAAGTTTTAAGGAGGAATTTCAGGATGCAGCGTACCATGTTAAAGGGAAAGATTCACAGAGCGACAGTAACCGACTCCAACCTCGATTATGAAGGTTCCGTGGCGATAGACAGCGAGTTGATGGAGGCCTCCGGTTTAACGGAGTTCGAGCAGGTTCATATCTACAATATAGCCAATGGCAACCGCTTTACCACTTATGTAATAACGGCTCCCGCGGGTACGGGTACGATAAGTATAAACGGGGCTGCGGCGCACATGGCGCAAAGCGGCGACCTTGTAATTATTGCGAGTTACTCGGTTATGGAAGAGTCGGAGTTAGAGGGGTACGCGCCTAAACTCGTTTATGTAGACGGGGCTAACTCGATTAAAGAGATAAGCGGACATCTTGCAGGCTCTGTATGATCAGTGAGCGCAAAAGGGAGCGGCCCAAGAAGGCCAGCGGTCGGTTTAAACGGTACTTTATAACGGGTCTGCTGGTTGTAGTGCCCCTTTATATAACCGTGTACGCGCTCCTATTTGTGGCGGGCATTATGGACAACGCCATGAACTTTCTGCCCCGTTTCCTGCGTCCTCAAAGTTACTTGCCTTTTCATATCCCCGGATTAAGTATTCTCGTATCGGTCATTATCGTCTCGATAATCGGCCTTTTCACCCAGAACTTTATCGGCAGCTGGCTTGTCGGTTTCAGCGAACGCTTTATGATTAAAATCCCGTTTGTGCGGGTAATCTACAACTCTACCAAGCAGTTTCTCGATACATTTCTCAACAAGGGACATCAGGGTTTCAGCAAAGTAGTGCTCTTCGAGTTTCCGAGAAAAGGTATATGGGCGCTCGGTTTTATGACGGGCGATACAAAGGGCGAGTTAAAGTCCAGAACAGATTTAACTACTATAAACGTCTTCCTTCCGACTACTCCGAACCCGACATCAGGTTTTTACATCATGGTTCCTAAAGACGAGGCTATTGAACTCGACATGCATATAGAGGACGCGTTTAAGGTTATAATGACCGGAGGAATCGTTGTTCCCGAGCAGTTTGGAGTTTCCAAGCCGAAGGCCGCCACCTTGAAGAGACCGGTAAAGAAGGTGGTTAAGACGGTAAAGAAAAAGACGGCTGTCAAGGCGGCAGCGGTTAAACCGGCGACTATAAAAAGAGATAAAACCGAAAAGGTTGATTGAAGAGTTGAAGCCGGTTAATCGGGCGTTGTCTCTAACCGGTTTTTTTACCGGTTTGAAAAAAAGGGAAACTGGCGTCTTACATAAGTGACGTTGCATCAGGCACCAAACATGACGGTTAAATCAATTATTATATAACGGTAATAGGAAAGGGGTCGTTCAATGGGAGAGGGTTCGGTGAGTTCCGGCAACAAGATAGATGAGCTTGCTATAAATACCATAAGGTTTCTTGCGGTAGACGGCGTAGAAAAGGCCAAGTCAGGCCACCCCGGCATGCCGATGGGAGACGCTCCAATGGCGCACATCCTCTGGAGCCGGCATCTTCGCCACACCCCTGTTAACCCCAAGTGGCCGGGCAGGGACCGTTTTGTCCTCTCGGCAGGTCACGGTTCTATGCTGCTTTACTCGCTGCTGCACCTTTGCGGATACGACTTTCCTGTTGAAGAGTTAAAGAGCTTCAGGCAGTGGGGCAGTCGAACTCCGGGACATCCTGAGCGCGAGGACGGCAACGGAATAGAGACCACCACCGGGCCGCTCGGCGCAGGTTTCGCCACAGGCGTCGGCATGGCGCTTGCACAGAGGTATATAGCCGACAGGTATAACCGCCCAGGTTATACCCTCTTCGATTATAACGTATACGCGATTACGAGTGACGGAGATATGATGGAGGGCGTGAGCAACGAGGCGGCCTCCACCGCCGGACATCTCGGGCTCGGCAACATAGTCTACCTTTATTCCGCCAACCGGATCAGCATAGAGGGTACAACGGAAATAGCCTTTACCGAAGATGTCGCCGCGCGTTTCAGGGCGCTCAAATGGCATGTGCAGGTTCTGGAGCGTAGCGACGATAACGACTCCGACCATCCTAAAGAGGTCGCCCTTGAAGAGATAGACGCCGCGATAAAGGCGGCAAAAGAGAATAAGGAGCAGCCTTCGCTTATTATGGTCCGTACGCATATCGGTTTCGGCTCGCCAGCCAAACACGATACGTCCGCATCGCACGGCGCTCAGCTTGGAGCGGACGAGGTACGCGCGTCGAAGGAGGCTCTTGGCTGGCCGTCGGACTCAGAGTTTTTAGTGCCGGAGAACGTAAAAGAGTTTTACGCAGGAACCGTTTCTACGCAGGCGGCTCAGGACTGGAACAGTCTCTTTGAGGCTTACGCCAAAGAGTACCCTGAGCTTGGGGCTGAACTGAGGAGCGAACTCGACGGTAAAAGAGGAACTGCGTGGCGCGACGCCATGCCGAGTTATACGGCCAAAGACGCGCCTGACGCGACCCGCTCGGTTTCCGGCAAGGTTTTGAACGCGATAGCGGACTCAGCTCCTTTTCTGGTCGGCGGCTCTGCCGACCTTGCGCCGTCGAATAATACGGAGATGAAGGGGTACGCCTACTTTATGCCGGGCGCTCCAGCGCGCAACATCCACTTCGGAGTGCGGGAGCACGCAATGGGTTCTTTACTTAACGGCATGGCGCTTAGTAACGTTATGCTGCCGTACGGCGCTACCTTTCTGGTCTTTTCAGATTATATGCGCCCCGCTATACGCCTTGCCGCTTTAATGGGTCTGCAGGTCGTTTATATCTTTACGCACGACTCCATCGGGCTTGGCGAGGACGGCCCTACGCACCAGCCGATTGAGCATATAGCCGCCTTAAGGGCGATTCCGGGGCTTACGGTAATCCGTCCGGCGGACGCTACGGAGACGGTAGAGGCATGGACAGAGGCTATAGAGCATACTTCCGGGCCTGTCGCGCTTATACTTACGCGGCAGAAGTTGCCGATGATAGACCGCGCGGGCGCTGTTAAAGGCGTTGGTGTTAAGAACGGCGCGTATGTCGTCTCCGACCCTTCTCCTGCCGGAGCCAATCCGGATGTTATATTGATCGCTTCCGGTTCCGAGGTCTCTCTTGCAATCGGTGCCGCTAAAGAGTTGAAAGAAAAATCTGTAAACGCGCGCGTGGTAACAATTGCGAGCTTTGAACTATTTGAGGCGCAGAGCAAAGAGTATAAAGAGTCTGTTCTGCCGCTTGGCGTCAGAGCCCGTGTTTCTATAGAAGCGGGGTCGAGTTCGGGCTGGCATCGCTACACGGGGCTTGACGGGGCGTGCATCAGCATAGACCGTTTCGGCGCGTCCGCTCCGGCGGCTACCCTCTTTGAGAAGTTCGGTTTTACGGTACAGAACGTTGTGAATACCGCCCTTGAGGTAGTGAAGAGGTAATACTCTTTAAAAGAACGATATTAAATAGCTATTATTTCCGGAAAAAGAGTAAGCCGGATATTATGTACGCGGTATTCCATGTCCGGGTCGGGCACGCTTGCTGTTAGCGATATTTGCGAGAGCACCGGGCCAATGGGCGTTACCCGCGTAAAAGAACCAGGTAATTTTTATGTATCGGATATACGCCGTCACTCGTAGCGACCGCTGTCACGTGCGGTGACCGGCCTGTAATTTATTAACAAAGGAGAGAGCGTGCAGAACGAAAAGAACCGTCTATTTGCCCTTCAGGAGTTTGGGCAGTCCGTCTGGTACGACAATATCAGAAGGGCTCTTCTGACCTCGGGAGAGTTGAGAATTATGGTGGAGCAGTTGGGGGTGTCCGGCCTTACCTCCAACCCCGTAATCTTTGAAAACGCGATAGAGGGCGCTGAAGAGTACGACCATGACATCATGCGTTTCTCTTTGCAGGGACTCGACGACGAGGCCATTTTAACGAACCTGATGACGTACGATATCAGGCTTGCTGCGGATATTATCTCTCAGGTCTTCAAGCTCACCAACGGGCACGACGGTTACGTCTCAATAGAGGTCAACCCCGCCCACGCCTTTGACGCCGAGAGTACGCTTAAAGAGGCGCGCCACCTGCACGGTTTAATAGGCAGGCCGAATGTGCTTATAAAGGTTCCGGCTACCATAGAGGGCATTAAGGCCGCAGAGGAGCTTCTCTACGAGGGCTACAACGTAAACGTGACCCTTCTTTTTTCCGTAGAGCGGTACGAGGCCACGGCAAAGGCTTACGTGCGCGCGCTTGAAAGAAGGACGGCAGAGGGCAAGTCGAACGCCGACATCTACTCCGTCGCCTCCTTTTTTGTCAGCAGGGTAGACACTATCGTAGATAATGCCATAGAAGAGAAACTGCTTACAACCAAGTCCAATGACGATAAGGCTCGCCTGTACGACTTAATCGGTAAAATCGCCGTTGCGAACGCCAAGCTCGCTTATATGAAGGGCGCTGAGATATTCGGTGTCGGTTTTAGAGACATGCGCATAAGCGGCGCCCGTCCGCAGAAACTGCTCTGGGCCTCAACCGGCACAAAGAACCCGTCGTACAGCGACATTAAATACGTAGAGGAGCTTATAGGTAAAGATACGGTAAATACTATGCCGTTAAAGACGATGATGGCCTTTCACGACCACGGCAGTGTGCGCGCTACGCTCGGCGCCGACCTTGATGTAGCGGTAGAGCTGTTTCACGAACTCGAATCTCTTGGTATTGAGTACGGTGAGCTTGCGCTTAAGCTCGAAGAGGAGGGGCTTAAGGCCTTTAATAAGGGGTATGAAAATCTTATATCGGGTATTGCCGCCAAGAGGCGCGACCTTGAATCGAGAAAGTGCGTGCTCGATTTATCTATAGATTCCGTTGAGCCGGCCTATAAGGCCGCTGTGGAGAGTTTAGGGAAAGAGCGTTTTGTAGAGCGGCTTATCGAGAAGGATGCAGGCCTCTGGAGCCGCACAGAGTCTGTAAAGAAGATGATAAACAACTCGCTCGGCTGGCTCGCTATGCCCGAAGAGATGGACGGCTTAAAGGCCAACATAACCGCCTTTGCCGACAAGGTTAAAGAGGACGGGTTTTCGCAGGTGGTGCTGCTCGGTATGGGCGGGTCGAGCCTTGCGCCCCTTGTCATGGCCAGAACTTTCGGTAATGGAGACGGTTACCCTGTACTGAAGGT
>JAJRYL010000077.1 GCA_024275855.1 Deltaproteobacteria bacterium | reverse complement strand
GACAACGGGCATAAATACTAAAGAGCGTCTTATGCATACCGCATAAGACGCTCTTTTATTCTCAGTCTTTTACTTTCAGGCAGATCAATCCCGGCCCGCCCTTACGGAACAGAAACAGGTTAAAGAGAGCAGCCTGCGCTTACACTTCCCGCCTTTTCAAAAAGCATAAAACGGATAAACGGCAACCGGACTTAACGCCGGAATTACGCCCCTATTATTTCGAGCAGCTCTATATCGAAGGTAAGCTCTTTACCCGCCATAGGGTGGTTAGCGTCGAGCGTAACGTGCTCTTCGGTTACCGCTGTTACCTGGGCGACTATCGTAGAGCCGTCATCCTGGGTTATCTTAACCTGATGACCTACCACAGGCGCCATATCTTCGGGCATATTCTTACGCTCTACCTCAACGGCCATCTCCGGGTTACGCATTCCATAAGCCCGTTCCGGCGCTATCACCTCTTTTTTCGACTCTCCGGGGCTCATGCCTATAAGGGCGTCTTCCATGCCTTTTATAACCTCTTGCGCACCTACGGTAAACTCAAGAGGGGCGCGCCCCTCGGAAGCGTCAAAAACGGTTCCGTCTTCAAAAGAACCCGAATAATGTATCTTTACCCTGTCTCCGCTCTTTACCTTTGACAAAACAGCTCTCCCTTCTTTACTCAGGCCGGCAAAAGGGCCTTTAGCCCCGGCAGCCGCCTAACATTTTCTGTACTAAACGCCAGAACAGAGTATACTTATTTATCGTTGTATCAGTCAAGCCACTTTTGCGCTCTTCGCACCGGAGGAAAAAAACCGGCCCTGCTTTGATATAACGCCGCAACTTATATATACTTATCAAATACCGGCTCGACCTGCCGGACTTTCAACCCGCTTGCGCAGCCGTACCAACGGCGGGCAAAGAATCAATTAAGATAAAGAGGAGGGTTTTTTTCATGTTGCCAGACTCCATAAAGGTTATCCGTAAAACCTCAAAAGCGCAAAGGGAGCGCTTAATAGAACGCTACCTCCGCCCTGCCGACAGTGGGCCAGCAGACCGGGCGCGCACCCGCCCCGCACCTCTTGTACCGAGGTACTTGATCGAGAGCGACTTAATAAAATCGCACCTTAAAAGAACGGAAATGGAGCTAACCGGAAATCTGCCGGGTTTAGAGGCTCACCTTTTCACACGATCAAAAATTACAAACTTTCCGCTCAACAACCAGATTGGCTCGCTCACCGAACTCTCCATAGCCGCGCTCTCGGAACCCCTGATGGTAGAAGCCAACCTGCATGTCGCCGCCTCCTTCTTCTCGACAATGGTAGCCTGCGCAGACGATTACCTCGACGCGGAAGGCTCGTATAAAACTTACGGAAAAGAACTCTTCTACGTTTCGCACGCCTACAGAGACCTTATGGATATGGCCCTTCAGTACGAAGTGGATTCCGGGGCGTTAACACCCGCCGAGCTCAAAGGCATACGCGCCGAACTCGGCGCTGTGCTTTCGAGCCTTATTAAAAGCGAGAGCACTACCGACGCCGCGAGCTACCTCTATGAAAAATCGTGCGGAGACAAAGTTGTCTCGGTTCTCTTTCCGGCCTCGAAGGCCGATAAAAAAACAAAAGAGCTCTGCGTTGGAATAGGGCGTAAAACCGGCGAGGCCGGCCAGCTGATAGACGACATACTCGACTACGGGTACGACCTTGAAAACTCGAAGAAGAACTATATAATCATGAACGGAACCGGGCTAACCGACGCTATAGAGTCTGCCGGAAGGCGTATAAAAGAGGCAACAGGAATGGCGCGCGGACTTAAGTCGTACGAACCGGTCTCCTGGGTATTAGAGAACCTTAATCACGTTGTATCCACCTTGAAAAGACGGCATAAAGACGGACTGACGAACACCCCGTCCACATTAAAACTCTCGGGCGCGATAGGCAGACTGCTTGAGAGCAACATGCCTTCCGAACAGCTTCTTATCTGGTTTTAAAAGAGAACCGACCGGCGAAGCAGATAACCGGCAGCGGGCCGCAGGCAACATTCGGTTGATTACTTTTCGCTATTCTGGTACAATCGCCTTTCACATTCAGTCCCTACAACTATTTGCAACCTGAAAGGTACGCGCGACTGTGAACTACCTGTCCGAAAAAAGATTTACCGGGCTCCTCGCCCTCTTAATAGCCGCCCCCCTTCTTGCCGCTATTGTGCTTCTAACCTCACCGGCTTTTGGCGCCGAGTGGGAGATTAAGGGCAACGCAACCGGCAGCCTGTACCATAAAGATTCCTTTAAATGGACAGAAGAACCTATACGTGTCTTCGCGGTCTACGACAAAAAGTATCTTGACGATGCTACCTATATAGTCGGAGGCACAGGCGAAAACGAAACAACAGGAATACTCACCGAAAACGGGCAGCCCGGACAGGCGAATGTCGAAAGTAACTTTGAAAGAAAGAAGTTCGTAAGCCTGCTCAAAAAATCGCAGGGCTGGCTGATAACCGCGTCAAGAGAACAGGTGCAGGAGACAAGCTACCAGAGCAGAATATTTAGAAGCTTCAACGTAGACCTGGTGCCCGGATTGAACGGCAGGGAGAACAGCTTACGCATAAAGATAAAAGATCATCAGCACAACAAACGCCTCGTCCTTCATCTCAACGCCTACCAGATCGGCCAGCTCAGAGCACTGCTTGAACAGGTGCCGGATGTCTTAACCGAGATGGCGGTAAAGTACGGCAAGAGAAAAATGGGCGCAGGACTACAGCAATAAACCCCCGCCAACCGGCAATGCCGCTACCGACAGACGCAGCGCCTCTCTTGCCGCCACCCTGTTTTGCGCCGCGCGGCAAACCGCATAACTTTCCCGGCACCCCTCATCCTCTTTAAGCAGTTTCAGCCGATAAAACGGCCTGCCCCCGTTCCATTCAAGCAGGATAATTAGATGCGAAAAGACAGACCTACAATCTTTTTACCCGCCCTGCTCTTACTCTTGGCCTTAACGCTCGCCTCCTGCACACCCGCTATCCGTGTATCGCGTTTGCAACCCGCGCCTTACAACAGAGCCGCAATGCTTGCCAATATCAGTATTGCCCCGTTTACAGGCCCCGGGGCCGACACTATTACCCGAAGAGTAGAAGAGATTATAAGCGGAATTCGGGTAGACGGCAAAACCTTCTTCTCGGTAAGAGTAAAGGGAGGTTTGCCTTACGGCAGGCGGGACGACCGTGCCGTGGTACATGGCAGAACAGGCGGATACGGTCTTTTATCAGGTATGGTGACAAGGTCGCGCTGCTCGGTCGAACACTACACGCAAGAGAGAACAAGGTGCATAGAGTCTAAAAATAACGGCACGGGGAGAGAGTGCGTCCGCTGGAGCCGCTACAACGTAGACTGCTTCAAGAGCACCGCCGAGTTCGGACTGAGCCTTCAACTTAGAGAGAAAAAGAGCGCAGAGGTCGTCTACAGGCTCTACCCTTACGGCACAAAAAGCGCATCGGCGTGCAACAGCGAACCGAGGTCGCAGAACGCGGCCGGACGCGACTTTAAAAACCGGCTCAACTCCATCTTCGGTATAGACAAAAGGTACGGCTACCTGAGGTGCGAATACCGGACGGGAGAAAACCTGCTTGCCTCGGCCATAAATTCAGCGCTTGTAAAGGCTGAAAAAAAGTTACGCAACGACATTGCCCCACACTACGTTACCGTGCGGTTAGAGCTTATGGTGTCGGAAGAAGGCATAGAGTCCGAAGAGGCAAAGCAGGGGTTGAAAGAAGGTTTGGAGTTTGCCAAAAATATGCGGATGCTGAAGGCAGGGCAGAGGTGGAGGCAGGCT
>JAJRYL010000076.1 GCA_024275855.1 Deltaproteobacteria bacterium | reverse complement strand
TCGGCGGAGATTTTAAAGAGCCGCTTTTACCGTTCGCATGTCAATGTCGAGCTGCTTTATCTTTTTTCTGAGCGTATTCCTGTTTATGCCCAATACCTCGGAGGCCTGCACCTGGTTGCCGCGCACTTTTTCGAGCACAAGGCGTATTAGCGGCCCCTCCATGTACGGCATGCAGAGGTCGTATAGGTCGGGCTGCTGTTTCGGGTCCGCCCTCTCTATTACCGGCCTCAGTTTTTCCGTAATAATCTCCTCAAGAGAAGGTTGCCTCTTTTTCGAGTTGGGCAGTTCAAGGTCGTTGCTTGTAATAACCGCACCGGGGCACAGGAGCAGGGCGCGCCTGAGCACGTTTTCCAGCTCTCTTATGTTTCCGCTCCAGTGGTAGGCTTCGAGCGTTTTTAACGCTTCGGGCGAGAGGCTCTTCGGCGCGCATTTTAGTTCGTGCGGAAAGCGCAACATGAAGTGCGCGGCAAGAAGCTCTATATCGCCGCTGCGCTCGCGAAGCGGCGGCAGGTGAATAGCAACGCCGTTTAGCCTGTGGTAGAGGTCCGCTCTAAAATTATGTTCGTTTACCGCTTTCTCCATATCTACGTTGGTGGCCGCTATTATCCGTACATCCACCTTTACGGGTAGCTTGCCGCCGACCCTGTAGAACTCGCTCTCCTGCGTTACACGCAGCAGCCGGGCCTGAAGGTCGAGGCTCATATCCCCTATTTCGTCTAAAAAGAGCGTACCCTTGTCGGCAAGCTCGAACTTGCCGAGTTTTAATTCCGTCGCACCGGTAAAGGCCCCTTTTTCGTGGCCGAAAAGCTCGCTCTCTAAAAGTTCTTTTGGTACCGCCGCCGAGTTTACGGCGATAAACGGGCCGCTGCTTCTTGAACTGTGCATGTGGATTATTCGCGAGAGCAGCTCTTTACCCGTGCCGCTCTCGCCGGTAAGCAGCACTGTTACGTCGCTTGGCGCCGCGCGCCCTATTGTTTTAAAGACCGCCTCAATCTCTTTTGATTTGCCTATAAAGGTGTTTTCCCCCTCATCCCGCTCGCGTATTCGTCTGTCTAAATCGACCAGGCGCGCCTGAAGCTCTCTCTTCTCTCTGGCGCGGCCTACGACAATCTCAAGCTCCGTTAAATCGAACGGTTTAGGTATGTAGTCGAACGCGCCAAGCTTCATCGCCTCTATGGTGTTCGTCATGTTCGACTCCGCGGTCATTATGATTACCGGCGTGTCTACATGCGGCGGCATCTTTTTCAAGACCTCAAGCCCGTCCCGGCCCGGCATATTTATGTCGAGTACGGCAAGCTCGAACCCCTCTTTTTCGAGCATTTCAGAGGCGTCGGAGCCGTTATCGGTCTGTACCGCCTCGTATCCGAGGTCTGTGAAAAAGCTCTCTAAAACGTAGCGGATCGAATCGTCGTCGTCCGCTATCAGTACCCTCTTTGCTGTAGCCATTGGCTTTACCGCCTCTTTATGCTTTTTAGATCGGTTATTTTTAAATATCTATCCGTTAGAACCTGAAACCGGTAAAGTCTTCAAAAGTCCGGTTCCGTCTTTGCCCGTTATACTGTCGGCAGGTAGACCGTTACCGTTGTGCCGCCGCCCTCTTTCGAGTCTATCTTTATTCGCCCGTGGTGCTCGCGCACGATCTTTAAAGAGAGGGCCATGCCAAGCCCCGAGCCCTTGCTTTTGGTCGTAAAGAAGGGGGTGAAGATATTTTCCATATCCTCCTCTTTTATGCCCGTACCGTTATCACCTATAATAACGGCGGCCATCTGTCCGTGCCGCTCCTGCTTCCGCTCTTCTATAACAGGCATATGAAAGTCCGTAACCAGACTGGTCTCTACAGTAACCCTGCCGGGCCGTCCCGTACCGCTGGTAGCCTCTATACCATTCTTTATCAGGTTGATAAAGACCTGCTTCAGGCTTGCGGAGTCTCCCGACACACAGGGCAGGCTCGGGTCGTAAATACGCAGAATTTCAGCGCTGCCGTCTCTTAAAAGTGTTGTTGTGGAGTCGAGCAACTGGTGAATGTTCAGCTCCTTGGTCGAGAGGCGCGCCGGGCGGGCAAAGTTCAGCATGCTCTCTACAATGGAGTTCAGGCGGTCAGCCTCCTGAATAACAAGCTGCGCGTACTCTGTCAGCAGAGGGTCGTCCGTTTTGCGTGTTATAAGCTGCGCCGCGCCGCGAAGCCCGCCAAGCGGGTTTTTTATTTCGTGGGCGAGATTGGCCGCAAAGGTGCCGAGGTAAGCGAGCCGGTCTTTTCTGAGCGACGAACTCTCTATAGCCTTTATGCCTGAGCGGTCTTTTAATATAGCTACCGCCCCTATTACCGTGCCGTCTCTCGTGATTATCGAACTGGTTGTAATTCCAATAGGAACAGGGCCGGAGAACCTTCTTGAAAGGGTCTGGTGAGCGTCCGTCAAGAGGCGGCCTTTGAGCATGGTGGATAAGAGAGATTCTGTAAAAACAGGGTCTTTAGGAAAGATTACCTCTAAGGA
>JAJRYL010000075.1 GCA_024275855.1 Deltaproteobacteria bacterium | reverse complement strand
TCGGCAGAAAAGATAACGCCTTTCTTGCCGGACTCATAAGCGATATAGGCAGGGTTATCCTCTACCAGATCTTTGAGACCAGGTACCTTGATGTATACGGCGAAGGCGGCCCGAAAGTAATGGCGCGCGAAACAGACGCGTCTGGCGCCACGCACTCCGAAGTAGGCACATGGTTTGCCGAAGGCTTCCGTTTCCAGAAAGAGTGCGTTCTCGCTATAGAAAACCACCACAACCCGGAGAACCTGCTCTCTTCTATCCGTTCAGGCTCTCACCCGCTTGTGGCGCTCGTATACCTCGCGGACGTTATCGTCTCGGGAGACAAAACAGACAGCTCTATCGATATTATTCTATCTCCCGAGCACGACGCTATTTTAGAAGCGGTCTACCTCGACTCTGAGTCGCTCGAAGAGGTTAAAGAAGAGTTTATCTCTGTAGCCGCAAATAGTAACGGTCTTTTCTAAAACCGTTGTTCAAACTCTCTCTTTGGTTCCGCGCTCTCTTTAACCGTTCATCCGCTCAACCCGGCTCAAGCGTTAAAATTGAGAGGTTAGAGGCCAAACATACAAAAGTATGCTAACCTTTGCGTATGGATAAAAGGGTTGCCATAACGCTTAAATACCACGCTCAGAGTAAACACCACAAGCACAACTACGCCAAGGGGCCGCCCACACTCGACTTTTCTACACAGCCGGTACCTTTCAGCAGGTATACCGGGTCTACGGTTTTACCACTGCCGCTTCTCGGCTCCTTTCCGACAAGTTCGCTGCAAGACCTGTACGAACGCGCTATTTGCGAACCAGCGCCCTTTACGAAAGCAAACGTAGCCGCCCTGCTCGAACTCTCTTTAGGACTCAGTGCATGGAAGTCGTTTAACGGCAGCACGTGGGCGCTAAGAGTAAATCCGTCGAGCGGCAACCTCCACCCTACAGAGGCGCACCTGTTGCTTGCCTCGCCTGAAAAAAACGGTACCGCTGAAAAGGAGCGCTTTATACCCGGCGGACTCTACCACTACGCACCGTACATCCACAGCCTCGAAAGACGGCTTACCTTAGAGGCCGGCTTAAATATCGATTTTAACCGGGCACTTAACGGTAACGGTCTTTTATTGGGCCTTACAACTATTCACTGGCGTGAAGCGTGGAAGTACGGGGTGCGCGCATGGCGGTACTGCTCGCTCGACATCGGCCACGCCATCGGCTCTATCTCTTTCGCGGCAAGCCTGCTCGGCTGGCAGGCTACTTATCTGAAAACTCTTCCCGATAAAACCGCCGCGAGCCTGTTCGGGCTCGACCGTACAGAGTGGCACGAGCACGAAAGCGAAGTTCCCGAACTTGTGCTCCATATCCATCCCTGCCCGAAAACCAAAAAGAGTACTACTTACAAAGAGCCTGACTTAAACGGACTGAGAGAAAAATTAGCAAGGTTGGGGCTTACCGGCAACCCTGAGCGACTGAGCGGATGCCACATACTCTGGGAAGGAATAGAAGAGGTAGATAACGCGACAAAAAAAGTAACGGTAAAAGGGACAGCTAAAGAGACAACCGAAACAGCGCCTTACGCTAAATACCCCGAGTACCACAAATCGGGCACTCCGGAGAGTAACAGAAGCGCAGCTGAACAGATAAGGCTCAGAAGAAGCGCGCAGGCCTTCGACCCCTTTATCGGTATAGACTCCGAGAGCCTCTTCGCCATGCTCGACAGAACCCTGCCGCGTTTCGGCCAGCCGCCGTTCGACGCGCTTGGCGCACTGCCGAAGATAAACCTGCTGCTCTTTATCCACAGAGTCGGCGGCCTGCCCAGCGGGCTCTATATACTGGTGCGAAACCCCGACGACTTTAACGGACTTAAGGAGGCCTGCCCGACCGGGTTATGGCGCAGGGTCGATCAAGCGCCCGACAGGCTCGGGCTCTACCTTTTAAAAGAGGGCGACTACAGGGCGAAAGCCAGAGAGTTCAGTTGCATGCAGGATATTGCCGGAGACAGCGCCTTTAGTCTCGGAATGCTCGCGCGCGTGAAAGAGAGGGTTACGGAAGAGCCGCACGCTTACAGGCGCCTCTTCTGGGAGGCCGGCGCCATAGGGCAGGTCCTCTACCTTGAGGCCACGTCCATTGGAATGAGCGGCACCGGCATAGGCTGTTTTCACGACGACTCGGTGCTTGAGGCCGCAGGGTTCTCAAATACCTTTAACTCTATCTACCACTTCACGGTTGGCCGGGCTATCGAAGACGAACGACTACAGACAATCGCGCCGTACGCTCACCTTAAACAGAAATAACGGGTAGATTGGTGTGGACATTAACGGACGAGACACGGTAAACTTGTACGGATATTAAAATCATAAGTACGGCTATACAGTAAAGAAACCATACCGAGCACCGCAACCAGGCAGGCTGATGAAAGAGACTATACGCCCCGGAGCGTCCAACAGGGTTACCAACGATACGGTCTTCGGGCTGCTTGACGGGCGAATAAAAGAGACGAGCAGAATTCTCGACTTCGGAGCCGGACAGGGGCATATGTGCGAACGCGTCGGCGGACTGCTCAAGAAAAAGGGGCTCGACCCGCGTACCCACCTTACGGCCTGCGAGATAACCGCCGACTCCTTTTTGTACGAACCCGTAAAGTGCCACGCCATTTCCACCGACTCCAAAATACCGTTCGACCCGGCAACCTTCGACCTCATCTACGCCATCGAGGTTATCGAGCACACACCGCGCCCATACGACTTCTTTTTAGAGGCGTACGACAAGCTCGCCCCGGGCGGCGCGCTTATTTTTACGGCACCGAATATCCTGCACATGCAGTCGCGCTTAAAGTTCTTTTTTACCGGTTTCAGCGAGCTGTACGGCCCCTCTTCCATACAAGAGAAGAATGCCGGAAGAATCTGCGGCCACATAATGCCGCTCAGTTTCGCCAACTTCCGCTACGGACTTAAAAAAGCCGGATTTACTGCCATTGACTTCCATGTGGACAGGAGAAAACGGAGCGCAAAATTTATCGCATCTCTCTTTTATCCGCTGCTCAGGTTCGCGGCAGCGAGGTATGACAAGGGACTAAAAAGGTACGACGAAGAGGTCTGGAAAGAGAATTACGGAATCGCCTCGGAGGTTAACTCCTTCGATATTCTAACTTCAAGATCAGCGGTAATACTGGCCGTAAAGTAGACCCGCCGCATAAGAGACCGGGCAAGAGACCGCCGTAGAAGACAATGTTACGGACAAAAAAGAAGCCCTCATCAAAATTGATGAGGGCTTCTTGAATTAGAGCAGAAATAAGATTACTTTGCGACTACATTGGCTGCTTTCGCACCCTTTGCATCCTGAGTAACTTCAAATTCTACAGTCTGTCCTTCGCTGAGAGTCTTAAAACCATCACTCTGTATTGCTGAGAAATGAACAAAGACATCTTCACCTGAATCACGCTCGATAAAGCCAAAACCCTTTGACTCGTTGAACCACTTAACTCTTCCTGTTTCCATAGCACATAACCTCCTTTCTAAATATTTAATAAGTACGAGAGGTTTTGTGCAGCCCAGGGTCTTGACGTCCTGTGTCTTACAAATCCTGCCTATAACTTATCTTAAAAGAATACTACACTAATAAGAAAATCTTGTCAACCGTTATAACAGCAACATTTTTGCCATCTTCACGCCTCTTTTACCGCCGTAATCAGGGCGGTAAAAGAGGCGCAGGGACGGTTATCTTCTTGGAATCCGTATGTAGTGCTCTTCAAAAATTCCCTTGTCAGCGGTTGTATGGCACGCGCCGCAGTTTGAAAAACTGCCTATGGATTCTCTTTTGAAAACACCGCTTCTTATCTCGTGATGTTCTCTTATTATATACCGCACCTTCGTAATTCTAAGCGGTGTTTCCCCCTTAAGGCTTTTCATTATCTTGACCGCGCGCCGTGCTCTTGTAGTCTCGGCGGCGTTTCCCACCAGGTACTTGCGTATCGCTTCGGTCGTCTCTTTTTCAAGGGCCAGGTCTTCACCGAAGTGGTCCTCCGACCCGTCCAGAATTTTGTTCCACGACCCGCTTGGCAAAAGGCCCGGCAGATAAAGAAAGTGGCATGAAGAGCACTCTTCGGAGTAAAGAGCATTATTTACAGGAGACAGGAACCGTTGCTTTCCTTTCCCTCTATTGTTCTCATACCTTTCTCTTCTCTCGCTTCTTTCATCTCTCTCAACACCGTAGCGCTCATTTCTTTCGATACCGTAACGCTCGTTTCTTTCATTACCGTAGCGGTCGTCGGAGTCGGCTGAGGCAGTACCGACGGACGCGGTGCCGGAAAGTAAAGCAATGGCAAAAAACAGCAGTAAACACTTTCTAATCTTCATACTATACTCTCCCGGGGTATAAAACCCGCTTAAAGTGACATCATATAAGTAATATAGTTACCCTTCTCCTCAGGCGTACACTCACGCTCCAACACCCATTTACAATTTCTTCTGAACCATTTTTTCACCTTCTTGGTATTGGTGAAGCGCTCCGGTGTTACAGCCGGAGAGACAGGGGCGATCTTTTTTCCAACCTTGGTACGCCCTTGATGTGCCGGATTTTTTGTATGACACGTAGTGCAGGACCGTAACTCTTTTTTCTTGCTGTGCATCCTTGTAGACCTGAAAAGCTTCTCTCCGTCCTTCGCGCTAAAGCCCGTAAAGTTCGGATTCGCCTTGCGGGCGTCAGCGGCAAAAGAGTCTACCAGCTTCCCCATAACTTCATTGAGCCTGGTTTGAGCATAAAGCGTACCGCTTGCCGTGATTACAAAAAATAGCGCAAGCGCCAGAGAATATGCTTTCCTGAAATTCATAATATCTTTTCTCCTTATCTCTTTTCTCAAATTGACTTCAATCCGGTACAGCTATCTGTGTATCGTCGAAAATACCCGTATCGGCATCGCGATGGCAGGCCGCGCAATTGGAAGGGCTGGTAACGCTCTCTCTCTTAAAAATATCCTTCTTAATCCCGGAGTGTTTCTTCAGCCAGTAAGGTGTTTTAGTTATCCTTAAAGGAACCGAACCCTCCGGTAATGTCCAGAGTATCTTCTGCGACGCCTCCGATGTTGAACGCTCCGCGGAGTTCGATATAAGGTACTTAAGTATCTCTTCGGCATCTTCCGGCTCAAGTGAAGCATCATCTTCAAAATGTTCGTCAAGCCCGGCCATAACGGCTTTCCAGCTCACCTCGGGCAACAATGTAGGATGAAACACAGAATGGCACGACTCACCGCACTCGCTTAACCATAACCCGTTTACCACAAACGGACGCGGCACGCCTTTATCGTCTTTTACCTTTACCGCAGCGTGCGAACCTGAAGTACGCTTTGAGCCGAGTACGGAAGCGAGATTGAACGAAACAAGCATCCATCCGCCAAGCAGGCAGAGTAAAAGAAAGACTGCCAGCCTTGCGAAGCGGGCTTTCACGTGCGTCTCTGCCGGAACGCTGCGGGCGGCAAAACCGGCGGAATCTTCCTTACTGCCGGTGACCATAGCGAGAATCATATTCTCGCGAAAAACAAAGTCATGAATAAACGCGGCGGCCACATGCACCACTATAAGGGCGATAAAAGCATAAGCGATAAAAGTATGAAGAATGAACGCGTACTGCGCGGCGTTGAAAGAGAAGTAACCGGCAAGAAAACCCTTATTCTCTTCACCGCTGTAGGTTACCACCCCGGTTACCGTTATAGCGATAAGTACCGATAACATGAAAAGAACAACCCAGCCTACCGCCGGATTATGACCGGTACAACGGTGGGGTTTAAGCCTGACCATCGACGACAAGTAGGAGAGCACCTCTTTCGGGCCCTTTAAAAAATGGGAAAAACGGGCATACTTGTTACCGGCAAAACCCCAGACAATTCTAAAAATAATTAAACTGAAAAGCACATAACCGGCAACCGCGTGAAGTTCCAGAAACCGTTCCGTCCTCGACGTTATATAGGCGGTGAAGCAGGCGAGTACAAGTCCCCAGTGGAATAAGCGTGTCGGAATGTCCCATACTACTATTTTCATACAATCATTACCTTACCGCCCTTCTCTTTTCTACACGCAAGCCATAACAGTTATCTGTTGCATCCTATATAAATAGGATACCAAAAAAGTATTAAAGCATGATTAACTGATTATAGAAAACGAAGGGGTTTAATAATTGAACAGAGACAGAAGCAGAAAAGAAGCACTTTCAGTCTCTTACTATAACCTGAAACGACATAATATAATAAAGGAGGTACGGCAGAATAAAAAAACCACTAAGAAGCGTACGGAGCGGGTCTGTAAGCGCCTCATAATCTTTTGATTATCTTGTATAATAACGCAATAGTATGATAATATCAACAATAAGCAATCGAGAGTCTGTTGTAACGAAACTGCAATCCATTGAGCTTTGCGGTTTTTTTATTGCCTTCTTTCCCTTGCATATATCTATTTTGAGCTTTCGATACCAAAGAACAGGCGTCAAGGTCGAGTATCAGATCCATACCGGCCGAACGACCTTTTTTTACCGGACAGAGCAGGCAGGTGTCCGGTCTTTTAACGGCTGAATAAAAGATTATCGCCTTAATCAATCGGGCGTAAAGTATTTGGCATAATCCGTTAGCGGGGTAAGGCCGCGGCCTGTTCCGGCAGAAAAAAAAGAACGGCCCTGCTTAAGATAAAATATCAGCAACCACACTTTTTGCCATTTCAACCGCTTTCACACGGGTGGCTACCGACACGTAAAAAAGGAGAACCATGTACGACAGATTTTATGAATTCGGAATTTCCGACGAGCTTCTTACAACACTCTCTGAGATGGGATTTGAAGAACCGACTCAGATACAGAAGATTTCAATTCCACCGGCCTTAAAAGGAAAAGACATAATAGGCGTTGCGCAGACAGGCACCGGTAAAACCGCCTCTTTCGGCATACCTATAGTTGAGAAAGAGGCCCGCGGACAGAGCAAAAAACCGGCCGCCCTGATACTTGTACCCACCCGCGAGCTTGCAATGCAGGTAGCTCAGGAGATGAACAAGATCGGCAAGATCAAGGGCGTAATCTCCGCCCCTATCTACGGCGGGCAATCGATTGAAAGACAGATAAAGAGCCTTAGAAAGGGTGTTGACGTTGTTGTAGGTACGCCGGGAAGAGTAATCGACCATATAAAGAGAAAGACACTGCAACTCTCCCAGATTTCCACCGTTGTGCTCGACGAGGCGGACGAGATGCTCAACATGGGTTTTATAGAGGATATGGAGACAATCCTCTCGGAGACCCCGGCGGACAGGCAGACTATGCTCTTTTCCGCAACCATGCCGGAACAGATCATAAAGATATCTAAAAAGTATATGAATGCTCCGAAGAAGGTTCGCGTAGATACCAAGGAGCTTGTAGCGGCAAAGATAAAACAGCTCTTCTACGAGGTAAGGCAGGGCGACAAGATTAAGGCGCTTACACGGATACTCGATGTTCAGGACCCGGCGCTAACGCTTATCTTCTGCCACACAAAACGCGATGTTGACGATCTTGCAGGCAAGCTGCAGACAATGGGATACGACGCTGGGGGCATTCACGGCGACTTTACCCAGTCCGCACGCGACGACATGATGCGCAAGTTCAAGAAGGGTGAAATCGATATTCTGGTCGCAACCGACGTAGCGGCACGCGGTCTCGACATAAACGACGTAACGCACGTCTTCAACTTCTCCATTCCGCAAAACCCGGACTCCTACGTCCACAGAATAGGGCGCACGGGCAGAGCCGGAAAAAAAGGCATAGCGATAACGTTCGTTACTCCGCGCGAGTACAGGCACCTGAGACTGATAGAGCGAATAGCGAAGACAAAGATTACAAAAGGCAAACTACCGACTAAAGACGAGGTTCGCCACGCAAGAGAGAAGGAGCTGACAGACGAGCTTGACTCTGTTATAGAAGAGGGAACGCACCGGAAGTTCTTCCCGCTCGTAAAAGAGCTTGCGGTTAAATACGATATCGAAGAGTTGGCCGCCGCCGCCATAAGCTTTATCATGGGCGATATGGAGGTTGAGCATATCGACGAGTCGAGGGGTGAAGCGGGCCCGGGAAGGCGTGCGGATAAAGGCAGAGGCTCACACAGCGCCAACATGACACGCCTATTTCTTACCATCGGCAGGAAAGATAAGATTAAGGTCGGAGACATGGTGCGCGCAATAGCGATGAAGTCGAAGATGCCGGGTAAAAATATCGGCAACATAGCGCTGTTCGACGACTACAGCTTTGTAGAGGTGCCTTCCGACATGGCGGACCAGGTAGTCGCGTCGATAAACAATATGATGATCGGCGGACGTAAAGTACGCGTGAAACCGGCACGCAACAAAGAGCGCAGATAGCGCTCACACGGAACTGTTGCCTGTT
>JAJRYL010000074.1 GCA_024275855.1 Deltaproteobacteria bacterium | reverse complement strand
GATGATTAGGAACAGTAAAGGTTTTACCCTGATAGAGCTTGTTATGGTCATAGTTATTCTGGCCATATTAGCTGCGGTAGCAGTGCCGCGTTTTATAGACCTGCAGGGTGACGCGCGTATATCGACCGCAAAAGGCGTGGCCGGTGCGATATCGGGCGCGGCCAACATACTTCACGCACAGTATATACTTAATAATACAACGTATATGCTCGGCACCACCGAAGGGGTAGCCTCTACCACCGCGGTACTCTTTAACGCCAACATATCGGGCGCTACGGTAACGGGCGCTCCGGGCGGCCTGTTGCTTGGAGCCGGTTCCGGGCTTATAACTATTGTTGTCGGCAACAAGCCTTTTACCATGACCTACACGGTTGACGCTACAACGCTCGGCCCGCGCTTTAAGTATAACTTTTAGGAATCTCAGATTTTTTCAGATTCTTTTCAGCTCAGCGCTTTTCAGTACCCTTTGCCGGAACAAGCAACGGAGCGTTAAGAGCGTTTGGCCGGACTCTTATTATTAATCAGACAGAATTTTTAAAGATCCGCTGTCGCAATAGTAACCCTGTGCAGGGAGCTATACGATGGCGGGTCTTTTTTTTAAAATCGAAAAAGACGGTCTATGATGTTGAAAAGATTCTCTCCCGTATATCTTTTTACGCTCGCGTCCCTGTACTTCTTCTCAGCGCTTAACGGCAGCCGGTTGTTGACGGAGCGGGACCTCGCTGTCTTTTTTATTCCTCCTCGAATACTCTGGACAAAGCTGCTTGCGATCGGGCAGTTTCCGCTCTGGAACCCGTTATCGTACTGCGGGCAGCCCCTGCTCGCGACCCTTCAGCCGGGAATCTTCTACCCGGTAAATCTTCTATTGATACTGCTGCCATTCGACCTCGGTTTTAACTGGGTCATAATACTGCACTACTTTCTCTCCGGTTTTTTTGTTCTTATCCTTTTATATGAATTGAGGGCGAGCCTGTCCGGGGCCCTTGCCGGGGCCATTACGTTTATGCTCTGCGGTTATCTCTTTAGCGTTCATAACGTACTGAGCACGCTGCTTAGCGTCACATGGGCGCCGCTGGCTCTCTTTTTCTTTTTGCGGGCGTTAAGGCGTGGTTCGTTAAAATACGTTGCGCTTACCGGCGCAGTAATGACGGTACTCTTTACCGGCGGAGGCATAGAGGTGCTCTTCGCCACGTTCGGGCTTCTCTTTCTGCTCGCTGTATGGCCCAACATGCTTGACTTCGATTCAAGTACGACGGGTAGGGGCAACAGCGGGTTTTCACTCCGTTTGCGTTTTTTTCTTTATATCTGTCTCTTGTTCCTGCTTCTGTCCGCCGTGCAGTTACTGCCCTTTTTAGAACTCGCCTCGCGCTCTACCCGTTCGGGCGGCTTAAGTTACTTCGAGGCGACAACGTGGAGTTTCGATTTAAAAGATTTTCTTCAATTTTTTATTCCCGACCTTTACGGTTACGCTTCGTCGAACGAAAAGTACTGGGCGAATCAGAGCTGGCTTAAGACCGTCTATACCGGTACTATGCCGCTTCTTCTCTCTCTCTTTTTCTTTCTCCGTTACAGGCGCAAGACACTGCTCTTTTTCTTTGTCGCGCTTTTATTTTTTATGCTCGCTATGGGAAAGAACAGTTTAATCTACCCGTACCTCTTCGACTACATACCGTTCTTTTCAAAGATCAGGTACCCGGTTAAATTCCTCTTTGTGCCTTTCCTTTTTTTAGCGGTCGCAACCGGTCTTGGCGCCGACTCGTTAAAGTATTTCGTGCAGGGCTCCGAACCGCGCAAGTTAAAAATGGAACTGCTGCTTTTTTTCATCACGATTACCGCGCTTCTCTTTGGCGCGTTGAGCCTTTACAATACCGAGGTTCTGAACTGGCTCGTTAACAACGGTTACGATTACCCCGACTATAATTATGCCGCCATAAACCTCTTTAATACAAAGCGGCTGCTCTTCTTTTTTATCATTTCGCTTCTTGGCATCTACTCTGTCTTCAGTTCTGTAAGGCTCAGGCGATACCTTCCGGTTTTTCTTATTCTCGTGCTCAGTATCGACCTCTTTTTCGCCCACAACAATTACTACCGCAGCACGGAATCCGCCGAGTACCATAAAGCCGGAGAGGTGATGAAGTTTTTACAGAAAGACGACTCGCTCTTCAGGGTTTTTGTTACCCCGAAAACTCTAAAAGAGGGCGCGCTTCTGCCAGTTGAGAGCAGTTCACTTAATAGTGCCGAGAGTATGGAGATGAGCACCGAGAGACTGGTGAAAGAGAAACTTGAGGGCTATAATCTTGAACACGGCATCTACGACATTTCAGGAGTGAACGTTATGAAGAGGCAGCGTTACGCCGAACTCTACGAGTTGATCGTCGTCGGTGCCGGAGTCGATTCGACAAACCTGCTCTCGATGATGAATGTAAAATACGTTTTATCTACGCCGCCTATCGACTCGAAAGATTTTAAACTTGTTCACGTAGTCGGAGTAAACGACACAGTCAACCCGGTTGAATTAAAGAAGTACGAAGAGAGCGAGACGTTGAAGGTTTATAAGAATCTCGCTGTTCTTCCGCGCTTCTTTCTTGTAGAGGACTTCTCTATTATAAAGGAGAAGAGCAAGCGCTTTACACGACTGATAAGCAAAAACTTCTCTCCGCTCTCAACTGTTCTGCTTGAAGAGAACCCGTGGAAAGGTGCGGCGGGTTCCGTTATCGATACACGGGAGATACCCCAAGAGAGCAGCGCGGTAAAGATTGTAAAGCTCGGGGCAAACAGCGCAGAGCTTGACGTAACGTTATCCGTTCCGTCAATACTCGTAACGTCCGATAGCTGGTACCCCGGCTGGAAGGTTTTTGTAGACGGTATCGAAAGACCGCTTCTGCGCGCCAACCACGCCTTTAAAGCTGTCGCGTTAAGCGACGGAAGGCACAAGGTCCGTTTTCTCTATTCGCCTTTAAGTTTTACTATAGGCGCTATTGTAAGCGGTATTACTTTGACAGGGCTTATAATCTTTTTCTTCTACAACGGACGAATCGAAGCGTATAGGCGGAGGAACAGGGTGTGACCTTAAAAGAGCGGATACCTGTTTTTTTTCAAAATATGAACTTTATTCAGGCCGGGGTCTGCGCTCTTTTTATGGTTGCGCTCTTTTGCGTTCTCGCCTCGACAATAGCGAAAGATAAGTCGAATACGTGGGACGAAAGCGCGCATATACTCGCCGGTTACGCCTACATTACAGAGGGCATGGATTACCTCTCTCCGCTCAACCATCCCGTTACCGGACGAAGCGTCTCGGCTGCTCTGCCCGCCCTTCTTTACGACCTTGACTTCGACAATACCGTAAAACCCGAAGGCGCGCCGGACTCCAATTTTTTTCAATACTCGCTGAAATTTCTTTTTGAAAACAGCGTACCCGGCACCAGAATTCTTTTTAGCGCGCGTGCGGGAAATATAGCGGTAGGGGTACTGCTGCTCTTTTTTGTCTTTTTATGGTCGTACCGTTTATGGGGAGCGCAGGGCGCGTTGCTCTCGGTTTTTTTTACCGCGCTCAGCCCCAACATATTGGCTCACTCGTCGCTTGCTACTACCGACCTGCCTATTACCGCCTTCTTTTTTATTTCAACCTACTTTCTTTATCTGTTGAGTACGGAAAAGGGCGGCCTTGTTACGGCCCTTCTTGCCGCGCTCTTTATCTCTCTTGCGCTTACCACAAAACATTCGGCCCTTTTTCTTGCCCCGGTTCTCATACTCTCTTTTATTATAAAGTATAAAAATAACGGAATGAAAAAGAGCGCGTCGCTCTTCGCGCTTCTGCTTATCAGCACCTATCTTTTAATATGGGCTTTTTACGGTTTCCGTTTTCACTCGGGCGGCGCCGGTTATACGGGGCTTAACTGGGCCCGCTTCGGCTCTTCGCCGCTGACTCCTGTTTACGACTTTATCCGCTCATATAAACTGCTGCCCGAATCGTACCTATTTGGCATAGCCGGAGTACTCTCGGGCGCGAGTTCGGGCAGGGCGGCGTTTTTAATGGGAGAGTATTCGGGCAACGGCTGGTGGCGGTACTTCACAATCGCTTTTTTAATAAAGACCCCGATACCGACCATTCTCTTTTTTATAACCTCTGTGCTCTACCTTCTTCGCGAGAAATTCTTACGCCTTGGAGACAGCCGCAGGGCTTCCAAAGCTTTATGGCTATTTCTTCCGGCTCTTATGTTCTTTATACTTCTCAGCAGCCAGAACGTAAATATAGGTCT
Source organism: Deltaproteobacteria bacterium (assembly GCA_024275855.1). GTDB lineage: Bacteria > Desulfobacterota > GWC2-55-46 > GWC2-55-46 > JADFVP01 > JADFVP01. The sequence goes on along the minus strand of JAJRYL010000074.1, from coordinate 1,868 downwards.
CAGGCACATACTTCCGATCTACCCGTTTATCTTTGTGCTTATCGGTTCCGTGCCCTCTTTAAAGATCGACTCGAAGCGGGTCGCCAAAAGGATCTTAGTTGTCGGACTCGTCTGGTACGCGGTATCCGCCGCCTCTATATTTCCGAACCAGCTCGCCTACTTCAACGAGTTTATCGGGGGGCCGGACAACGGGTACAAATACCTTGTAGACTCTAACCTCGACTGGGGACAGGACCTGCCCGCTTTAAAAGATTTTATGGAAGAGAACTCAATAGATAAGATAAAACTTTCGTACTTCGGTTTTTCAGACCCCCGGTACTACGGCATAGATTACGAATACCTGCCGAGTTACTATATGCCCCGTACCGGAAAAACGGATAAAGATATCGAACTGAAGGGCTGGTTCGCCATTAGCGCCACCATGCTGCAGGGGGTATACCTGCAACGGCGTAACCTATACCAATTTTTCAAGACTCAGAAGCCTGTTGCCGTACTGGGCCACTCTATTTTTATATATAGATTTTAATACTTATGCGACTTGACCTTTTTTAACGCTGAAAATATAATAGCTGTAGATGGCCTGTCTTTAACAGTTAAGGAGCAACAGAGGTGAGTTTTAGAGCGGATAAACGAGCCGAGTACGGTTTTACGATGATAGAGCTTGTTATGGTTATAGTGCTTATAGGCATTGTGGCCGGTGTTTCCGCGCCCGTGCTATTTGGAAACTCATCGGGGATAAGCGCCGGCCTTATGGCCCGCAAGGTTCTCGCCGACGTCCGTTACGCACAGAGCCTCGCAATGCGCCGTACCAATATAAGCACGCCGAACGCCTCTTCTCCGAACTTCCGTTACAGAATTCGTTTTAACGTAGCCGACGCCGACTGCGCTTATACAAATCAGTACAACATAGTTAACGACGCGAACAGTAATGGCACGTGGGGCGAAAAACCGAACGGGTCTTCGGTTATAGAGAGCGGACGAGAACCCGCAAGCGGAGACGAGTACTTCTGTATTCAGCTCGACACGGGGCAGTACGCCGGACTATCCGTTACGGCGGACTTTGGAGGTGCCGAGGCGGGTACGCTTGAGTTCGATACCTTAGGCGTGCCGTACAATAGCGACGGGGTAAAACTTACCGCCGCCGCCACTATCACCATAACAAAAGGCGGAGCGAGTAAAACCGTAACGGTTACGCCGTACACGGGGGCCGCGAGGGTTCTGTAAATTAACGGGTAGCGAGTAAAATGAAAGATAAAAAAATAACCGGAAGTGAATCTGGCTTTACGCTAATCGAGACAGTAATGGTTATCGTTATTCTCGGTATAGTCGGCATAGGAATTATGATGTACTTTGTCGGGGTCGGTTCGAGCGCAGACCCTGTACTGACCGCGCAGGCCGCAGGGCTTGCGGAGCAGAAGATGGAGCGCATTATAGCCGACAACAAGGCTAACGGTTTTAACAGTATCGTCGCTGAGGCCGCCACACCCGTTGCCGCGCCCTTTACGCGCTACTCGACGACGGTAGAGGTTATCTGCGTTGACGAGGCAAATCTCGACATAAGCGGCGGAACCATGCCACAGTGCGCCGACTCGGACATAGGCGCTAAACGAATACGCGTAATCGTATCGTGGTCGAACAGAACGCTCGACCTCGTTTCTGTAATTACCAACCACTAAACTGGACCTTCAGCCTATGAACAGGCCGGACAAAAGTACCGTTAAACCTTCCGGTTATTCCAATAACTCCGGTTTTACGCTTATCGAAATTGTGATGGTTATCGTCATAATCGGCATAATCGGGCTGACAGTAGGCATGTTGATGTTTCAGGGCACGGCCTCTGTAAAGACGATGGATACACGTTCGACTCT
>JAJRYL010000073.1 GCA_024275855.1 Deltaproteobacteria bacterium | reverse complement strand
GAGTCGCCATGATCGTCGTTGCTGAAAAAGTTGGTTCTCGGATTAACATCAACCTTTGTATGATTGATTGTCTTGAGTTTCTGCTTTATCAAACGCTCCTGGGCATGAGTCAGTTCGTTTACCTCATACTCAAGGGTACGCTTGATTTTACCTCTTTCAATACCCTCTTTGTACTCATAATGCGGTATGCCGCGATCTACATGCGCGGCCTCCATTGCAGCGTTATTGTAATCATTACGCAAAGGAGCCGCACCGGCGGTACCCGATAAACCACCAATAAGAAGAGTCAGTGAAAAGAGTATAGTATACTTTTTGAAAACCATAACTTATTCCTGCGATTAAGACCGTATGCCGACTAAAGTACCAAACTGTACTATGCTATAGCAATGCAAATTGTAGGCCAAAGAGCAGCCTGTATCATAACTGTCTGTTTTTACGATCTTTTTTCAAAAAAGGAGCTTAAGTGCCATATTGATTAAAGCCACTATATTGGATAAAAACTTTACACTTTTTTTATGCCCTTAATAAACCTAAACAAATCGGGCACTTACATAGACGACTCAGTGTAAAGAAATTTTACACCTTTTTACAATATTTTACATAACCTGACATTTAAGATAAATCTATATGAAGTTTATTTCTAATTCTAACCAACTTATCGCCTAAACACCTATTTTCTTTAAAATATAATTCAATAAAGTTAAACCCCCCGATACTCTAAAGAGTATCGGGGGGTTTAAGTATCTGTATACTTTTAGAAAAGTGTAATAACGGAGATTAGTAAAAAAGGCTTACAGATTAAACCTCTTTGGCGGCTATTTTTGCCTCTGCAAGCTCTTTAGCAACCACTGTTCTCTGATAATTTGCGTCATCCGGCTCCATCGCGGCAAGCCTCGTTTCAGCCTCGGTCAACTCGGCCCGCGCGGTATTTAGATCAATTTCCTTTAAATACTCGGCGCTGTCTACAAGGATTATCGTCTTGTCTTCAGAGACCTCGGCGTAACCGCGGCCAATGACTATAGTATCCGTATCAACACCGGACTTGTAAACTAAAGTGCCCGCTTTTAGCGTAGTGACGTATTGGGTATGACCGGACAATATCCCGAACTCTCCAAGTTCTCCGGGCGCGGTTACCTCTTCGACCTCTTTAGAGACGAGCTTTCTGTACGGTGTAACTATTTCGAATAAAAACTTCTCTGCCATAATTTTTATCTTTTCGCCCGACTATTCAAGAAAAACAGCCTATGCATATATATGAGTGAGTATTCCTGATCCCTGTAACAGAGACAAAATCTACCAACTACCACTAAGTCTATCCGACTGCCCGTAAATTCGCCCGACTGCCCGTAAATTCGCCCGACTGCCCGTAAATTCGCCCGACTGCCCGTAAATTCGCCCGACTGCCCGTAAATTCGCCTAACTGCCAGTAAATTCGCCCGACTGCCCGTAAATTCGCCCGACTGCCCGTAAATTCGCCCGACTGCCCGTAAATTTGCGCCTAAGTAACGCCGCTTAAACAGACGCCTTTATCTTCTCGGCCTTTTCAAGCGCTTCATCGAGCCCGCCGACCATATAGAAGGCCTGCTCAGGCACGTTGTCGTGCTTACCTTCGGCAATCTCCTGAAAACCCTTTATAGTATCGGCAATATTAACATACTTGCCCGGTGTTCCGGTAAACTGCTCTGCAACGAAGAAAGGTTGCGAGAGGAACTTCTGAATCTTTCTCGCCCTTGAGACTACAAGCTTGTCCTCTTCGGAAAGCTCGTCCATTCCGAGAATAGCGATAATATCCTGAAGGTCTTTGTACTTCTGAAGTATCTGCTGTACCTGACGGGCAATCGCGTAGTGCTCGTCACCGACGACCTGAGGGTCGAGAATTCTCGATGTCGAGTCGAGCGGATCGACAGCCGGATAGATGCCAAGCTCTGAAATCTGCCTGGAAAGAACCGTAGTAGCGTCGAGATGCGCAAACGTAGTCGCCGGCGCCGGGTCGGTAAGGTCATCGGCAGGTACGTAGATAGCCTGTACGGATGTGATGGAACCTTTGTGGGTCGAGGTGATCCTCTCCTGAAGCTCACCAACGTCCGTTGCGAGAGTAGGCTGGTATCCGACAGCGGACGGGATACGGCCAAGCAACGCAGAGACCTCTGAGTTGGCCTGCACGAAACGGAAAATATTATCGATAAAGAGCAGCACGTCCTGCCCCTCTTCGTCTCTAAAGTACTCTGCGGCGGTAAGCGCCGTAAGGGCGACACGGGCGCGCGCGCCGGGAGGCTCGTTCATCTGCCCGTATACAAGAGCGGCTTTATCAATAACGCCGCTCTCTTTCATCTCTTCCCAGAGGTCGTTACCCTCTCTTGTTCTCTCACCGACTCCGCCAAAGACAGAGTACCCGCCGTGCTGCATGGCGACGTTATTGATAAGTTCCATGATTAAAACGGTCTTGCCGACACCGGCTCCGCCGAAGAGGCCGATCTTTCCGCCCTTCAGGTACGGTGTTAAAAGGTCTACAACCTTAATACCGGTTTCGAAAACCTCAAGCTGGGTAGACTGCTCGTGAAACTTCGGCGCTGCCCTGTGAATCGGATAGGTCGTATCTGTCTGTATGGGCCCAAGCTCATCAACCGGCTCGCCGATAACGTTGAGTATTCTTCCGAGAACCGCTTTACCGACCGGAACGGTAATGCCCGTGCCGGTATCCATGGCTTTTTCGCCGCGAACAAGCCCTTCGGTCGAATCCATGGCAATACACCTTACGGTATTCTCGCCAAGGTGCTGCGCCACCTCTACGACAAGGTTCCACTCTTCGTCGCTTATACTCTTGTTGGTGACCTTAACAGCATTATATATAGCAGGCAGTTTGCCGGGTGGGAACTCAATATCGAGAACAGGCCCGATAACCTGTGTAATACTGCCTAAATTCTGCTCGCTCATGATAAAAAAGACCTCCTTCAGTAAAGAAACGAATCAACCCTTTAGCGACTCTTGGCCGCGTATAACTTCCACAGGCTCCATTTTTCAAATCGCCTGACTAATAACCAAAAAGCTGAACAAACAATCTATCGACTCTTGGCCGCGTTTAACTGCTACCGACTCTATTATACCGGCAGCCGATAGGTAGTAACAATGCGGAACTAACTCTTTAAAGACTCCGCGCCGCTAAT
>JAJRYL010000072.1 GCA_024275855.1 Deltaproteobacteria bacterium | reverse complement strand
TTCTTCAGGGTTACTACGACAGTTCAGGTATCAACTCTGACAGCTTCGATGCCGCCGTCTCTATGTCGGCCGCAGGAGAGGCTGAGCTGACGGATAAGATGCTCGAAAAAAAGATCACCCTTAAGACCGCCATTCAACCGACCACAATGTACATGAGCTTTAATATGCTCGACAAAGTCATAGGAGGTTACAGCCCGGAGCAGCAGAAGCTGCGTCAGGCGATAAGTATCGCCATAGATTACGAAGAATTTATTGAAATCTTCATGAACGGACGGGGCATTCCGGCAATGAGCCCGCTTCCGCCGGGCATCTTCGGCAGGCGCGAGGGCAGGGCCGGGGTCAACCCTTACGTTTACAACTGGAACGCCAAGAAAAACCGCTCTGAGAGAAAATCTATAGAAGAGGCTAAAAAACTTCTTGCAGAGGCCGGTTACAAAGGCGGACGTACGAAAGACGGCAGGCCGCTGAAGATTACCTTTGACAACGCATGGACGGGCCCGGACTTTACGCCCATGATAAACTGGTACGTAAAGCGGCTGAAGCTTTTAGGGATTCAGCTCGAAAACCGCACCACCGACTACAACCGCTTCAGGGACAAAGTTATGAAGGGCAACTTTCAGCTTCTCTCATGGGGCTGGAACGCGGACTACCCCGACCCCGAAAATTTTTTATTCCTGCTCGCCTCACGAAACGGCAAAGTAAAGTTCCAGGGAGAGAATACGGCAAATTACGCCAATAAAAAGTTCGACGCTCTATTTAAACGGATGGAGAATATGGGCAACTCGCCTGCGCGGCTCGCCATAATAGACAAGATAACCGCTATTTTACAAAAAGACGCGCCGTGGGTATGGGGTTACCACAGGGTAGCCTTCGGCCTCTACCACTCGTGGGTCGGCAACGTCAAGTCCAACGCTATGGCTAACAACTCGATGAAGTACAAAAGCATTAACGTTAGCGAACGCAACAGCGCGCGTAGAGCGTGGAACCGCCCCGTACTCTGGCCTATAGCGCTTCTTGTAATTATTCTTGCCGCTATCTCTGTTCCGGCAGTCGTAGCGATTCGCAGAAAGCGGGGCAGATAAAAGATGCTTACTTACATTATACGCCGCCTGCTCTACGCTATTCCTATTATCATCGGCGTTAACGTACTCACCGCCCTGCTCTTCTTCTACGTAAATACTCCCGACGACATGGCGCGCCAGATTCTGGGCGAAAAGAACGTAACACCGGCGGCTATTGAAAACTGGAAGAGAGACCACGGTTATAACCTTCCGGCCTTTATCAATACGAAAGAGAAAGGTGTCGCGGCCCTGACACAGACTATCTTCTTCCAAAAGTCCGTACCGCTGTTCTGGTTCGATTTCGGGCGTTCCGACCGTAACAATATCGATATCGGCTCCGAAATTCACCATCGAATGTGGGCGAGCCTCGCTATAAGCGTACCCACCTTTCTCTTAAGCATTATAGTCAGCCTGCTCTTAGCCATGGCCCTTGCCTACTACCGCGGCACGTACCTCGACATTTCCGGGGTCGTGCTCTGTGTTATGATGATGTCTATATCCACTCTCTTTTATATTATCTCAGGGCAGTTCCTGCTCGGCAAGCTTATGCGCCTATTTCCCATTTCCGGATTCGACACCGGTCTATACTCTATAAAATTCATGGTCATGCCGGTTGTTATCGGCGTGCTCTCAAGCATAGGCGCAGGGGGCCGGTTCTACAGAACGGTCTTTTTAGAGGAGATACATACGGACTACGTGCGCACGGCGCGCGCCAAGGGCCTTGGCGAAGGCACGGTACTCTTTAAGCACGCACTTCGCAACGCCATGATACCGATACTGACCAACGTCGTAGTCTCCATTCCGTTTCTCTTTTACGGATCGTTAATCATGGAGAACTTCTTCTCGATACCGGGGCTCGGCAGCTTTACTATAGACGCGATACAGGCGCAGGACTTCGCGATAGTCCGCTCAATGGTCTACTTGGGTTCGCTGCTCTACATAGCGGGGCTGATACTGACGGACATTTCGTACACGATAGCCGACCCGAGGATACGCCTCAATTAATTTTAATTTTGACAGCAGGTATTTTTACAAAGTGATAAGCGGCAGTATAGAGACTCGAAACCGCTAAACAACCGGAATAGAGTGTCGAAAAAAGTACCGGCAACATGAAATCTTTCAGACAGACAAATAGACGGCATAGAAATTTGAATACAACAAAGAACCAATATAAGGTACCGAAGGTATGCCGGTAATCTTAGCGACTGACATAATACTGCTGCTGCTCTTTATAGGGCTGCTCTACGTGGTTATCTTCGGCAGAAGAAGCGAGAGTGTCTGCGCTATATGGGCTACGCTTCGCAAGAACAGGCTCGCTATGCTCTCGCTGATTATTCTCTGCCTCTACGCGAGCATTGCGCTGCTCGACTCTGTCCGGTGGAGAGACCCGGTACTGACCGAAAACGGCAGCGTAGCCGTAACTGAAAACGGCAGTACTATTTACTCCGGCGAGGCTCTTAGCCTGCTCGACCGGGCCGCCT
>JAJRYL010000071.1 GCA_024275855.1 Deltaproteobacteria bacterium | reverse complement strand
TGTGCCAAGCTCGACCACCGCCTTTAACCCGTGCGGCAGCACCCTCGATATATTCTCTTGAAAACCGCCGCCCGTTACGTGCACCATTGCCGAAGGGCGTACTTTTTTTAAGAGTCCCAGAACCGGTTTAACGTAGAGCCGGGTAGGGGCGAGGAGCACGGAGCCTAAGTTCCTTGCGCCAAGCCCCTTTACTTTATCTGTAACCTTTAGCTTTAAACGGTCGAAGAGGACTTTTCTTGCAAGTGAGAACCCGTTACTGTGCAGCCCCTAAGAGGCGAGCCCGATAAGCCGGTCTCCGGCTTTGACCCGTTTATGGTCGATTATGGCCTTTTTATCTACAACGCCAACGGCAAAACCGGCGAGGTCGTACTCTCCCTTGGCGTACATGCCGGGCATCTCGGCGGTCTCTCCGCCAAGAAGCGCGCAGCCGGACTCTTTACAGCCCCGCGCCACGCCCTTGACAACGTTGGCGTGTTCTGTAGCGTTTAGCTTCGCCGTAGCGAGGTAATCGAGAAAAAAGAGAGGCTCGGCGCCTGAAACGAGTATGTCGTTAACGCTCATAGCGACAAGGTCTATGCCGACCGTGTCGTGCCTGCCGGTTTTAAAGGCAATCTTTAGCTTGGTGCCTACTCCGTCGGTGGCCGAAACAAGCACCGGGTCGGTCATTCCCTTGAAGCTGCCTGAAAAGAGGCCGCCGAAGCCGCCTATGCCCCCGATTACGCCAGCTCTTCCGGTTGCCCGAACCGCCGGTTTTATAAGCTCCACGAGTTTAGCGCCTTCGTCTATGTTTACTCCGGAGTTTTTGTAAGATATTTTTTTCATGGTAGACAGAGTAATCGAACGGGGCGCAATTGTCAAAACAATCCGTTCTTCATTTAGCTTTGTTGTTGTATTTTAAACTCTTCTATTATATTGTTTTCTTTACTATTACCTGTATAAAAGAACTGAAAGGAACGCATGGCGTTACAAAAGAGAAAAAAACGGCCGGTAATACTCGTCTCTAATGACGACGGAATCCATGCCGAGGGTATAAAGCGATTAGCGTCGGCTTTGAGGCGGGTCGGTTCCGTATACGTAGTCGCGCCCGACAGGGAGCGCAGCGCGGCAAGCCACTCTCTTACGCTGCACCGCCCCCTTCGAGTTCTGGAGACGGCTAAACAGACCTATGCGGTAGACGGTACCCCGACCGACTGTATCAACTTAGCGGTTCACGGAATCCTTTCCGTTCGTCCAGACCTTGTCGTTTCAGGAATCAACAGGGGGATAAACCTTGGCGAGGACGTATCGTACTCCGGCACCGTCTCCGCCGCTATGGAGGGCACGCTCCTGAATATTCCCTCAATCGCGGTCTCGTTAGAGGGTGAATACGGTAAGGAGGCGTACGACTATAAGCCGGCCGCCGCTTTTGCCGCTAAAATCGCGCGCCATGTCTTAAAAACCGGACTACCCAAAGATACGCTTATCAACGTAAATATACCGCAAGTTAAAAATATAAAGGGTTACAGGATAACGCACCTCGGCAAACGTTTCTTCAACGACGTTGTGGTAGAAAAACTCGACCCGCGAGGTAAAAAGTATTACTGGATAGGCGGCAGCGTAGACAGGTGGGAGGGCGGCAAAGAGTGTGATTTTCATGCTATGCAAAAAGGATATATTTCTATAACTCCGCTCCACCTCGACCTTACCAACTACTCTTCTCTTGAGGAGTTAAACGGTTGGAAGGTGCGCTGAGGCGCTCTGTTCGCCGCATCGATTATTTATCGGATCACTCTGCTCTTGAAGAGTTGAAAGACTCAAAGCAGCGTTAGAGTTTTAAAATATCCGCTTCTCTTTTTCTTATTCCGCTAAAGTGGTTTTGCACCTATGGTTTCGACCTTACGTTTTAAAAAAGATATTTACGAGCGTGCCAGGCGTCAGATGGTAGAGCGGCAGGTTATAGCCAGGGGCGTTAAAGACCCCGCCGTTATAGAGGCGATGTTAAGAGTTCCGCGCCACCTCTTTGTAGAGGAGGCTCTAAGGGGGCAGGCCTATGGCGACTACCCGTTGCCGATCGGCGAAAAACAGACCATCTCTCAACCTTATATCGTCGCGCTTATGACCGAGGCGCTCGCACTGACTGGTTCTGAGCGTGTGCTTGAGGTCGGAACCGGCTCCGGGTACCAGGCCTCTATACTCTCGCTACTTTCGGAAAAAGTCTACTCGGTTGAGCGAATATCGCGCGTAGCCAATAACGCGCGAAAGATTTTAGACTCTTTCTACTGCTCGAACGTACTGGTGCGCGTAGCGGACGGCACGCGCGGATGGCTCGACGAGGCCCCGTTCGACGCTATTATGGTTACCGCCGGCGCTCCCAAAGTGCCGGACTCTTTGGTAGCGCAGCTTTGTGTCGGTGGCAGGCTCGTAATTCCCGTAGGGGACGAAGAGGTTCAGGAGTTGATAAAGATAACAAAGATGAAAGACCGTCTTCAGACCGAAAGGCTTGGCGGTTGCAGGTTTGTAAAACTTATTGGCGCAAACGGCTGGGAGGTTAAGGGTAACAGATGTTAAAACGGGCTTACAACTGGGTGCTCTCATGGGCGCATTCTCCGTACGGCGGGCTCGCCCTCTTTTTACTCGCTTTTGCCGAGAGTTCTTTTTTTCCCATACCGCCGGACGTTCTGCTTATAGCGCTCGCGCTCTCTATCCCCTCGCGCGCCTTCTACTTCGCCCTGCTCTGTTCGGTAGGCAGCGTGCTTGGCGGCGCCTTAGGTTACGTAATCGGCGTCTACCTTATGGATGTTGTAGGCAACAGTATAATCGCCTTTTACGGACTGACAGACAAGTACGAATACATTCAGACGCTTTATCAGCACTACAACGCGTGGGCGGTCGCCATTGCCGGATTCACCCCTATACCGTACAAGGCGTTTACCATTACGGCGGGTGCGTTCAAGATAAACTTCTGGGTCTTTATCGGCGCGTCGTTCGTCTCCCGCTCGTTGCGCTTCTTCATTGTCGCTTATCTTATCTATAAGTACGGCAAACCGATTAAGGGTTTTATAGATAAATACTTCAACCTGCTCTCTATCGTTCTGGTGATCTTGCTCGTCGGCGGTTTTATACTGTTAAAAGTCGTTATCCATTAGCCTTTATATTGTTATTAAATAAGGCGGTCTCTTTTTTTCTAAACAGGCGCGGTTATGAAACAGGCGGTACGGATGATAGGGGTTATAGGCAGCGGCAAAGAAGAGACGGCTTTGAACGCCAAGGCCGAAGAGGTCGGGCGGCTGATTGCCGTGGCCGGTTTTACGCTTATAAACGGCGGCATGCACGGGGTAATGGCGGCCTCGGCAAAGGGCGCTAAGAGCGCCGGAGCAACGGTGGTCGGGCTGCTGCCCGGACTCGACCCTAAAGAGGGCAACCGGTATAGCGACGTTATAATTCCAACCGGCCTCGGCGACGGACGCAACGTCTTAATAGTTCGCGCGGCTTGCGTTTTAATAGCGATAGGCGGAGGTTACGGCACGCTCAGCGAGATCGCTCTTGCGCTTAAAAACTCCACACCCGTTGTCGGACTCGGTACATGGGAGGTCTCTTCAGAAGTTTTAGTGTCGTTTACCGCTAAAGAGGCCGTAGAGAGGGCAGTGGCTCTCGTAAGTATTTAGGTATTATATGTTGAGAAGAGTAGTACTCTTACTATCGATACTCTTTTTTATCTCCGGCTGCGTGATCAGCTCCGGGGTGGTTCACAGGGTAGGCCGCGGTGAAACGTTATGGAGAATATCCAAAACCTACGGCGTGGAAATAGATAAAATCGTAGAGATAAACGACATAAAAGACCCGTCTGATATAAGGGTCGGCAGCAAGATATTTATTCCCGGTGTAAAAAGAGTAAGAAAAGTTACTCCGGCTAAGGCGGCGTCGAAAAAAACGGCCGGTAGAAGAAAGAGCGGGATAAAGAGGGGCGTTAGAATATTTGCCTGGCCTGTAAAGGGGAAAATCTCTTCGCGTTTTGGCGCGAGAAATGGAGAGAGGCACGACGGGCTTGATATAAGGGTGCCGAGAGGCACGGTTATCAGGGCGGCGGACGTAGGTAAGGTTGTCTTTGTAAGCAGTAATTATCATAAGTACGGGAGGATAATTATCCTTGAGCACGATAATAATTACTTTACCGTTTACGCCCACAACAGTAAAAATAACGTAAAAGTCGGACAAAGAGTCAGAAAGGGCGAGAGGATCGGCAGGGTGGGAAAAAGCGGCAACGCCACCGGATACCACCTTCACTTTGAGGTTAGAAAAGGCAAGGCTGTGCTCAACCCGCTTTTTTTCTTGCCATAAAGAGGGCTTTTGTTGTAATAGTACCTTAGATTCTCATCATGAAAGCGCTTCCAAACCATTCAAGGTAAGGAGCTTTTAACATGTCAGATATAAGGGGAGTCTCAACGGGTTCAGCCGGAAGAAGACCGGAGCAGAAAACAGGTTCTAAGTCTGAACCGTATCCGGTAGACAGTATTCGCGTATACTTTAACGGTATCAGAAAATTTCCTCTGCTTTCCGCGGACGAAGAGAAGAAGCTCGCCGCGCGTATTAACAGGGGTGACGGTAAAGCCAGAAGAGCGATGATAGAGTCCAACCTGAGGCTCGTGGTAAGCATCTCCAAGAAGTACCTCAACAGGGGGCTCTCTTTCCCTGATCTGATAGCGGAGGGCAACCTGGGGCTTATACGCTCGGTAGAGGGCTTTAAGGCCTCCAAGGGCTGCAAGTTCTCTACGTACGCTACATACTGGATACGCCAGTCTGTAGAGCGGGCGATAGCGAACAGTTCGCGCACGATACGTCTGCCCATTCACGTATCGGCAGATAAGTTTAAGCTGGTGAAGGCCCGGCGCGAGTACAACACTATTTACCACAGGTCGCCCACGGATGAAGAGTTGGCGAGGCAGACAGGCTTCTCTTTAAAGTATCTCGCCAGGTTGGATTCAGTCGGCGCCAAGCCCTTTACTCTGGAGGTGACAACGCACAACGGTACCGACTACTCTTTTTCGGAACTGCTGGCTGACGATTCCGTTGTACCTCAGGTGGACAGTATCGCGCTTGAGCGCAGAACGAAAATGGTTACGCACTGGATTGGACACCTCGACGAGACCGGCAGGCTTGTTATTTCCGAGAGGTTCGGTTTGAACGGCAAAGAACCTAAAACGCTTGAATCGATTGCCGCCGACCTTGGTGTTACGCGCGAGAGGATAAGGCAGATAGAGGTAAGGGCGCTTTGCAGGTTGAAGAAGATAATAAAAGAGATAGATAACATAGTTACATTCGACGCTGTATGAAAACATCTTAGAAGAAGGAATCGAGGTCTATACAAATGGTAGAGCAGATTAAAAAATCTATACGCAACGTGCCCGATTTTCCGAAAGAAGGAATACTTTTTAAAGATATTACAACGCTGTGCAAAGACCCGGTTATGTTTGTAAAGACCGTAGACCTTATGGCGCACCGTTATATCGATAAAGAAATTGATGTTGTTGTCGGAATCGAGGCGCGCGGTTTTGTGGTCGGTGCGGCGCTTGCCTATAAGCTTGGCGCCGGAATCGCGCTGGTAAGAAAACCCGGCAAGCTTCCGCACAATACCCATAAAGAGAGTTACGAGCTTGAGTACGGAACGGATACCCTTGAGATACATACCGACGCGGTGGAGAAGGGGCAGAATGTTATTATAACCGATGACCTGCTCGCGACCGGCGGTACCGCAGAGGCGGTAATAAAGCTGGTGAATCAGATGGGCGGCAATATAATAGAGTGCTCCTTTATCGTAGAGCTTGAGGAGCTTAAGGGAAGAGAGAAGCTTACTCCGCACCCTGTCTACTCGCTCATCAAGTTTTAGGTTTTTATCTGTTCTTGAATTTTTACTGGGCCGTAAGGTCGGCATTGCCGGATACCTTGCGGCCCCTTTTATTATCTTCTCCTCTTATGTTTAAAATTTATTCTCAAGGCTCTTTATGCTCAAACGTATACTGTCTCTCTTCATACTTGTTTTCGCCGGACTTATGCTCTTTGCGGTTACGGTTGCAATCTTATTTCCGGCAGGCAGCATCGGCGACTTTATTATCGATAACGCGAAGAACGAGTACGGTGTAAAGATAAAGTACCGTAAGCTCGAAAGAGTCTTTCCTTTCGGGATAGAAGCGACCGGGGTCGAGGTGACCGGACAGGCGAGGGGTATCGATCTTTTTATCGACCGGCTGAGTATAAAATATAAACCCGCGCGGCTCTTTACCGGTAAAATCGGTTTTGCAATCTCCGCCGACCTTCTTGAAGGCCAAGTAGATGCGTCCGTTCGGCTCGGCGTTAGTAAAGTTGAGAGCGACCTGTTGTTCAGCGCTATTCGCCCTGAGTTGCTGCCTGTAGCCCGGCGGGTCGCTCTCTCTGTACCGATCTCTTTTTCAGGTTCAATCGACGTAATACAACCATACAAAGGCTGCGCAGAGGGTACTTTTATTATCGACTCTGATTCCGGCGGCTCCGGCCATTTTTCGGCGTTGGGTTTCGGCCTCGATTTCGGTAATACGATAGAGGCGGGCGGCAGGGTCGAGCTTAACCGGTGCAGGGTGGTGGTAGAGAACATGTGGCTTGAAGGAGAGAATATAGTTGCACGGCTAAAGGGGGACGTTACTCTGGGCGGAAGACCGGACAGGAGCAGGCTCGACCTTCTTGCCGAGGTTAACGAAAAGCGCGTTGTAAAAGGAAACAGGTTGCTGCTCTCTTTTTTGAATTCGTATAAAGTAACGGATGGATATTACGGTATTAAGATAGGCGGTACGGCGGCAAGGCCGATTATCCGGCGCAACCGTTAGGATTCCGGTTCTGTTATAAGCACGTAAAAAAGGGATGGCGCAAGAGTTTATAAACTCTTGCGCCATCCCTTTTAATATTTAAAATTATAAAGTCAGCTTACTTTAAATAGATCCATTTACCGCCAAGAAGCACACACGTGTCCATCGGATAATCGGAGAGTATGCTCTCGCCTCCGGCGACAAGAAGAATTCTGCCGCCCTTCGAGAAGTTGTACCCCTTGCCTATGTCAACGCTGAAGCCGACCTTGCCGCCTTTGGGGCTAAGGCTTCCGGCGCCCTTTATGGTCGTTGACTGCGTGTCGTAAACCTTGCCGTCCGGGCCGAACAAAAATGCCTCTACATAAAGCAGATACCTTCTTTTTTTGCTCTTTTTATCGGTCGGCACTGCGAATGGTACAGAGAGAGGGCCTATTTCAACCGTACCGTTTATGCTCATTGTAAGCAGGTTGTCCTTGGTGTTGATTTTTTTTAAAACCTTGAAGAGTGTAATGTCGCCGCTGTAAAGTGATACCTTTCCTGCGGGAACCTCAGCGCTGCACGCTCGAATAAAGGTTTTAAAATTGGCGCGCAACGGTTTCGCATACCACAGCGTTGAATTGGTAAGACTGTTGGGGTTACTGTTTATGCTCTTCTCGGCCGCGCTCGCGGACGTGTAAATACCGAGCGAGAGCAGCATTACAGCTAAAATCAGAAATTTCTTCACAATAAACCTCCTTGTCAATTTTTTAAAAGTATAACCATACTGCCACAATGGGGGAAAAAAGCAAGAATCAAAGCAATGGAATTTTAACGTATTATCTGGTTGAGCTCGAATATCGGCAAAAGAATAGCGAGTACGATGAGCCCTACAATCAGGCCCATAGCAAGTATCATCAGCGGCTCTATAAGAGTAATTGCGCGTTTCAGTCCGGTTGAAAACTGCTCTTCGTAACTCTTTGCGGTTGTTAAGAGCATAGAGTCGAGGTTGCCGCTCTTCTCGCCGACGTTGATCATGTGGGCGACCATAGAAGGTATGTTGCTACTATTTTTTAGACTCGCGGACAGGGCCGAGCCTTCTGCGCACTCCTGTATAGCGGTATCCATAATACGCTTGTACTCTACATTAGAGAGCACGCCTTTTGTAACCTCAAGCGCTCCGAGCAGCGGAACCCCTCCTGAGAGCAGGCTGCCGAGCGTACGGCACATGGTTGAAATAAAAAAACTCGAAGCCAGCTTACCGACCCACGGGGTTCTGAGCAGCAAACGGTCGAGGTACGGCCTTACACGTTTATGCCGGTAGTACTTTTTGCTACCCGCTGCGAGGCCGGCTACGGCCAGTATGAAAAGAGGCCAGTACCGAAGCACCGTATCGGTTATAAAGATAAGTACGGTTGTTATCAGCGGAAGCGAGTTGTTGCTCTCTTCGAATATTCTTGTGATTTTGGGTACTACGAAAACAAAGAGAAACCCGACGACTATAACCCCTACCGCGAGCATGAGTACGGGGTAGGTAAGCGCTGTTTTTAATTCTCTGAGTGTGCGCGCGCGGCTTTCGAGGTAGTCGGCAAGTTCGAGCAGCACCGTCTCCATGCCGCCTGAAACCTCCGCCGAAGAGATCAGCCCACGGTAGAAGGGTGAGAAAATTTCCGGGTGCGCCGCCATTGCCGACGATAGTGTGGCCCCGCCTACAACACCCTCTTTAAGTTTAAGCAGCACACCGCCCAGGCGTCTATTGGCGCAGTTCTCAGAGAGAATGGAAAGCGCTTCCGTTAACGGGGTGCCGGAGAGTAAAAGAGTAGAGAACTGGCGTGTGGTAAGCGCGAGTGTCTCTGCGGAAATAGGTTTTACCCTCGAAAAAAAGCCGCCTTCCGACCCGGCTGTTTTAACGTCAGTAGGGTAGAGCCCGTTTTTCTTGATTTCCTCAATCGCGCTCTTGTACCCGTCGGCCTCAACGCTGCCGGTTCTGCTTTTACCCGCCGTATCGTATGCGCTGTATCTGAAAGTAGTCATACTCTCTTTTCTTTACAGGGCTTGGTTAAACGCCCCTGTCATGTGCTACCCGGATTACCTCCTCTAAAGAGGTCAGGCCGTTTGCGGCTTTTAAAAGCCCGTTCTCAAATAATGTTTTCATGCCGCCGGCAATCCACTCTTTCTTTATCTCTTTTGCGTCGTGACATTTAAGTATAAGCCTGTGCGTATCGTCGTCGGCAAGCATGAACTCGAAAAGGGATGTTCTGCCGTAGTAGCCGGTATTGAAACAGTTGTCGCAGCCGGTCGCCTTCCACAACTTTTCCGGAGCCTTTACCCTGCGGTACAAGTTCAATTCTTCGGGAGTCGGGTCGTACTCAGACCGGCAATCTTTACAGAGAAGGCGCACAAGTTTCTGCGCTAAAACCGCGCTGACCGATGAGGCCACGAGGTACGGCTCTATCCCCATATCAACAAGGCGCGTAACGGCGGTAGCCGTATCCGTAGTATGAAGCGTAGAGAGAACGAGGTGCCCGGTTAAAGAGGCCTGTATGGCTATTTCCGCAGTTTCGCGGTCTCTGATCTCGCCAATCATTATTACGTCCGGGTCCTGCCTTAAGATCGACCTGAGGCCCGTTGCGAATGTGAGCCCTATTTTGGGGTTTACGTGTATCTGCCCAAGCCCCTTTATCTGGTACTCGACAGGGTCTTCAATTGTAATTATATTTCTGTTGCTCGAATTTATTTTATTCAGCGCCGAGTATAGAGTAGTGGACTTACCGGCTCCGGTCGGGCCGGTAACGAGAATAATTCCGTTGCTTCTGTTTAAAAGCTTGATAAAGTTTTTCACCTCGCCCGGGTCGAGTCCTATAGATTCGAGCGAGATTATTCCGGCCTTTCTATCCAAAAGCCTTAGAACTATTCTTTCGCCAAAGGTTGTGGGGATTATAGAGACCCTTACATAGATATCTTTACCCGCTACAAGCAGACGAATTTTACCGTCTTGCGGAAGGCGTTTTTCAGCAATGTCGAGCCCGGCCATAATCTTTACCCTGCTCGCCAACGCCTCCTGAAGAACCTTGGGAGGCGTATGCACGTGGTAGAGTATGCCGTCTATTCTGAAGCGAACCTCTATCTCGCGCTCGTACGGCTCAATATGTATATCGCTCGCGCGGTCTTTAACGGCCTGAAAAAAAAGAGAATTGAGAAGCCTGATTATCGGCGCCTCGTCCGTTATGTCTATCAGGTCTTTCGGTTCTTCCCACGCCGTCGCCAATGAGTCGAGCCCTTCTTCCGATATATCCTCTATAACCTCGGAGGCCGAACCGGAGAGCCGGTCGTAGAAGCGGTTTATGGCGTTTAATAGCGCGGCCTTCTCGGTAAGAACCGGTTCTATCTCTGTGCCGGTTATACGCCCTATCTCTTCGGCCGCAAAGAGCCCGCTCTGCTCCGCTATGGCGACCCGCAGGGTGCCTTTATTTTTTTTAAGGGGAAGTACGAGGTTCTTTTTGACAAAGTTCAACGACAGGGTGTCGAGCAGAGACGGGTCAACGTCAGAGTCGCTTATAACGCCGAGCCGTTCTTCACCGCTGCCCGCTTTGTCTGTTACTGCCTTTTCGCTCATTGCGTACTCTCTTCGCGCTAAGTACTAACGGTAGACGTCTACTATTATGCGGTACGGGTTTTTAAGCGTAGAGTTCTTCACCCGCGCGCCTTTTTTATGAGCTAACTCCAACACGGTTTCCGTCCGATGGTTTTTATCGTTGCTCTTAATTATCACCGGGTCGCTGATAGTTATCAGTTTAGTGGAGTGAGAGGCCGCTTTTCCCCCGCCGTCAACGGCTCCCGAAATCATGATAAGAGCTTTTTTCGAGAACCGCTCTACCGTGTAATCGACAGGTTTGGTAAGTTCGATAACGATACGGTGAAACCACTTGTGTTCGCCGGTTCGTATTCTCATAATAGCGGCCACGGGCGGCGTGCTTAACCTGTGCTCTTTCTCCGTGCTGAGAGTGCCGACACTCTCCTTCTTTTTTAAAACAGGGGAGATTAAGAGCGGCGCTTCCTCCCTCTCTTCTTTTTTGTTCAGTACAGTCTTTTGCATCGGGTCTGTTTTTGAAACGACCGGCCCGCTCTTTGCAACTTCTCTTTTTTTAGAATTCCCTTTCTGCGCCGCCGCCCTTGAGGACTGTCCTGCGGCCGAAGAGTCAACCGGTAAAGTTACCGAAGGCTCTTTATCTTTATTT
>JAJRYL010000070.1 GCA_024275855.1 Deltaproteobacteria bacterium | reverse complement strand
TCGAACTTTTCTGCCCTAACGCCGCATACCGGACACTTGTCCGGCGGCCTCTCTCCCTCGTGTACGTAACCGCAAACGGAACAGACCCATCTTTTCATATAAAGACTCCTTACTTGTTACGTTAAAGAGCGAACAGTACATGCCCGGTGCCGCGGCCCGCAAGCAAAGTACGACCGCAATCAAATTTAATACTCACCACCCTTAACCGGGTGAATAGTCTAAGAGTTTGATTTATTGATTGACAGAATAAAGATACAGTATTTGAGCAACTACTGCAATTACGGACTTCAGAAGACGCTTTACACCCGCGCGCTCAACCGTTAAAAGCCGCAACATAAAAGAGCATGCCAAAACATTTTACAGGTCGGTTTTTACGGCAGGCACTTCTACCGGACGGCCCTCTTTGGCTGAAAATCGTCTACAAGCTTACAGGCAAGGCCGGTTCTCTCCATACCCTTGCAGTACTTAGAGGCCGTAACCGGCTTAAGGCCGAAGGAACCTATCAGGCGCGCGAACCACGCAGGCACCCTCGAACCGAACTTGATCTCGACAACCGAATACCCCGGCACAAAAAGACGCTGGCAGTTAGCGGTTCTATCAAAAAGCCTGTCAGTAACGGTTAACTCGAGCGCGGAGTCGAAGGTTATGCGAAAACCGGGAAAGTAGGAACTTACATACGGCCTGCGCTCATAATCGACTAAAAGGCGCGGTTTCAGATTCATACGCTTTACATCGAAGTTAAAAGAAGAGAAGAGCGGGTCTATATGCGCTCTTTTTACAAATTCGTCTCTAAGCGTGCAGCCGCCGTACTCAAGCGCCCGTATGACGGTACGAGGCAACTCGGCCCTGCGCTTATACGTAAGCTCGCCCGACCTGCCCTTGACCTCAAGAAATACCGGAGACTCTTCGTCTATAGATTCCGAGTAGGTGCGTATTCTGTACTTACGCCTTGTTCTCCGCTCCGCGCTCTTTTCATAACTGTTCGTATAGAGGTCGTCGTCAAAGTAAAGGCTTCTTACGAAGTACCTGTTATGACGCTGCGCGCTGACATTGGGGTCGAGATTCATGTAAAATTTTAACACGTTCTCTAACTCTACCCTCGCTTCGGCATCTATCGCGTACCTGTTCTCGAATCTCGAATATTTCTGTTCCGCTCTCACGCTCCCGCTCCCCTGCCACTGATAGACCCGCGCTGTATTACGACCCGCCGTTCGGGACTTAAAACAACTTTAATATAACGAACCTCAATAAAAGAGGTATCTTAAAATTAACGACAAAAGAGACCAAATACTTGAGCCGTAAATAGAGACCCGCTTTACGGGTCTTCTTCTTAGCTGAAATATTACGCCGAAACAGCGGATTAACAGACAAGGGAGCGGATAAAACTGAAAATGCCGGCAAACCGCGGATTAAACGATTTTAATTCTTTTAAGATTCCTCTTTTTAACAAAAACCTATACTATGTTGACGTGACTTTATATTTTTGCTACATTTACAAACTTAGCAACCTGTTTGCAGATAACGTAACAAGGAACTCATGAAAGCTCCAAGAAATATAATAAGAGCCGTCAGCCTCTTGCTTTTTATTGTTTTAGCACTTCAGCTAACAGGAGCCACCTGTTACGGTGAAAAGTTGACGATTGAAAGCTCAAACACACAGGTCGCCCACCAGGTCGTTCACGCCACTCCCGACAGCCACGACGCCTCTAAGCATTCACCCGTCGATCTCTACGACTCCTTCCACTGTCCGTGCCACGGAAACTTTACTCAACCCGCTTCCATTACCCTTACATTCCACACATCCATTGTTGTAGCCTATGCACTGCCGGACCATTTCTTCTTTGAAAATATTTCCACCCGCTTGTTTCAACCACCCAGAACTATCCTTTAAACCCAGCTTTTCTCAAAAAAAAACAGTAACACAGAACAACCTCTGTAGAGACGGGTCTTACCCGCTATAGAGCAGTCGCAAATCTATATTTTGCGCTCCTGCACCATACAGCCGTTCAGACTTGGCGCATTTGTCTCTTTTTGAGGTTTTGAAAGGATTATTGTGAAAGAAACTACCCTGTATATAAAAGGCATGGACTGCGAGGACGAAGCGCGCCTTATAAGAGCCAAACTCGACGGCATGAAGGGAATAGAAGGGTACGAGATAAATATAATCTCCGGAAGCCTGTTGGTTAGGCACACCCCGTCCGTGCAACCGGAAAGTATTGTGCGGGCAATCGCGAAGACGGGACTTGTTGCGAGCGCCAAAAAGGAGGAAAAGAAGCCTGACACAAAAAGCTGGTGGCAGGAGCCGATAATACTTCTGCTCTCTATCGGCGGCATGTTTATCCTTTTAAGTCTTATCGCGGAGCATGCGCTCGGCATTTCTCATGAAAGAGTACGGGTTATCTACGCGGCGGCGGTCTTCTCCGGCGGCTACTACCCCGCGAAGATGGGTATAGTGGCGCTTATAAACCGAGCGCCTAATATCAGAACCCTTATGGTAGCGGGCGCTGCCGGGGCGATCAGCCTCGGGTTATGGGAGGAGGCCGCTCTATTGGTCCTCATATACTCCCTTGGCGATATTTTAGAGGCTTTCGCCACCAACAGAGTAAGGGGTGCCGTAAAGGCGCTTATGGGGCTTGCACCCAAAGAGGCGCATGTGAAAAGAGACGGACTTGAAGTCACAGTAGCGCTTGAGGACGTATTGGCCGGAGACTCTATTATCGTAAAACCGGGAGAGAGGCTGCCTCTTGACGGGATTATCTTATCGGGCAGCTCATCCATAGACCAGTCCCCTATAACTGGAGAGTCTATCCCGGTATCCAAAAGCGCGGGGCAGGAGGTCTTTGCCGGCAGCATCAACCAGATGGGCTCTCTTGAAGTGAGGGTCACAAAACCTTTTAACGACACGACACTCGGAAAGATTATCCATTATGTCGAAGTGGCCGAGACTAAAAAGTCCGGCTACCAGCGGTTCGGAGAGAAGTTCGGAAGAATCTACACCCCCTTGATGTTTCTTGTCTCGATTTTCGTAATGATTGTTCCGCCTCTCTTTTCAGGCAATTGGAATGAGTGGTTTTACAGGGGGCTTGTGCTTCTTGTGGTCTCCTGCTCGTGCGGCATAGCCCTCTCTATTCCCGTTTCTGTCGTTGCCGCTATAGCCAATGCCGCGAGGCACGGCGTTTTAATTAAAGGCGGAGCCTTTATTGAGAGCGCAAGCCGGGTAACGGCAATAGCCTTCGACAAGACAGGCTCTTTAACGCTCGGCAAACCGGTTGTAACGGATATCGTCTCTTTTGGCAATTGGAGCACGGTTTCGGTTTTGAGTATCGCGGCCTCTATCGAGACCCGCTCGGAACATATTTTAGCCGATGCCGTACTGCGAAAGGGAGAAGAGAAGGGCATAAGCATAAAAGAGATAAAAGACTTTAAGGCAATCGCCGGACTCGGCGCAACGGCCACAATAGACGGGGTACCGTACTCTATAGGCAGCACAAAGCTCCTTGACAAAACAGGGTCGTATTCACCGGAAGAAAAAGAAAAAATAACGGAACTCGAAAGCGAGGGCAAGAGCCTGATTCTTTTAAGCCGCGAAGACGAACTGATAGGCGCTATCGCGGTAAGGGATGAGATAAGGCCGGAGGCCGAAGAGGCGTTAAACAGCCTTAAGACCCTTGGCGTTAAGGGCCTTGTCATGCTGACAGGCGATAACGAGACAGTCGCGAAGGTTATAGCGAAAAAGTCGGGGATTACCGAATACAAGGCCCGGCTTTTACCCGAGGAGAAGGTCGCGGCCATAAAAACCCTAAAGGGCCGTTACGATACGGTTGCCATGGTCTGCGACGGAGTAAACGACGCGCCGGCAATGGTTACTTCAGACCTCGGCATAGCGATGGGCGGGGCGGGTACCGATGTAGCGGTCGAGACCGGAGACATTGTGCTTATGTCGGACGACCTCTCAAAGATCCCTTACGTAATCGGATTGAGCAGGCGCACGGTCAACAATATGAGACAGAACATCACCATTTCACTCTCCATTATCGCCCTGCTTATACCTGTTGCGCTTATGGGCAGGATCGGTCTGGTACAGGGGTTGTTGATAAACGAAATAGGCGGGCTACTCGTTATATTCAACGCGCTGCGCCTGTTAAGAGGTTAAAAGACGTTATCAATAGAAGGATATAGAAGATGCCGCAGCAAACAGGAACCGTTATGTGTAAAAAGAGACGCAATATTACCGCAAAGGAGTATTTGGGAGAAATTATGAGAAATAGAAAAATAGAGTACCTGAGGTTCGGCCAATCACCCGGCCTGTCACTTAAAATGATCACGGCAATGCTGCTCGCAACGTTGCTTCTACCTTTGCCGACTTTGGCAAGCGATACCGGCCGGGCTGACGGCAAGGTTAAAACCGCGGTGCCGCGCGCCACCCGGAGTACCGGGCAGATAGCGGCTTTTATTAAGCGAATATGGCTCGAAAGCCCGTTGATGTTAGAGGCGAACGCGAAACTGCAAGCCGCCCGCAACCAGGCCAGAGCCGACTCAAAGTGGTTGTATAACCCGGAAGTCGAGTTCACGGTTGAAGATAACGAAGGGGCCGATAAGACCAAGCTGGTCGGCATAAGTCAGACGATAGACTGGAACGGCAAGGCGCGGGCCGCGGGCAGGGTGGCGCGCTTTGAACTACAGGGCGCAATAGCCGAGCATGACGAAACCCGCCAGAACGTAGCCGTAGACCTGCTGACCGCCCTGGCTGAGTACCGGGCCTCCAAAGAGGTTTTAATCCTCTCTGCCGAGCGTACCCGGCTGATGGAACGGTTTGCCGCATTGGAAGCCCGCAGGTTTAAAGCGGGGGACATCGACCAGAGCGAATACAACATGGCTCAACTGGCGTTTTCAGAGGCGCTGATACAGCATGCCGACGCCGAATCGACCCTTGGAGAGAAGAGGCTCGCGCTCGATTCCGCAATCGGGTTTTCCGCCAATAAAATGATGGCTCTGCCCGCGCTGCCGGGCAGGTTGCCTAAACTCTCCAAAAACGGCAGGAGCGCAGACGAGCTGGTTGCACGCCTGCCGGCTATCCGTATGCGGCAAAGCAGAAACAGCGCGTTAAGGGCCTCGATTACCCGGGCGCAAAGAGATAGGTTTGCAGACCCTACCCTAACCCTTACCGGCGGCAAAGATACCGGCGCGAGGCTTATCGGGGTTTCGGTCTCAATTCCGTTTAACGTCTTTAACTCTTACAAAGCGGAGGTAGACGTAGCCAAATACCGGAGCGCCTCAGAGGCTCAATCTCTTCAAAGCGCGTATTACATAGCAAAATCGCGTTTAAACAGCAGCAGGAGAAAGTACGAATTGACCAGCCGCGCGTGGAGCGCATGGAATAGTAGAGGCTCCAGGGCGCTTGAAGATCAGGTTGATACGCTCGACAAGAAGTTCAAGGTAGGAGAGTTAAGCGCCACCGAGTACCTTGTGCAGATACAACAGACGCTAAATACCAGAATCGCCGCTGAAGAGCTGTATAGCAAAACGTGGAATGCATGGTTTGAATGGATCAAGGTATCCGGGAGTGTAGAACAATGGTTACAGGGAGAATAGAGATGAAAAAACTTTTATTTTTTGTATTTTTACTTGCCGTCATAATAGTGCCGCCCTCATTTGCCGGGGAGCGTGTAGCTGAACATAAAGGCGGGAACGAGGGCGACGGCTCTGTAACTCTTACTCCCGAAGCGATAAAAGAGGCCGGAATAGTAGTGGAGCCGCTGGTAAAAAAGTACCTTGCGACCGAACTGAACGCCCCGGGAGAGG
Organism: Deltaproteobacteria bacterium; assembly: GCA_024275855.1. GTDB lineage: Bacteria > Desulfobacterota > GWC2-55-46 > GWC2-55-46 > JADFVP01 > JADFVP01. The sequence goes on along the minus strand of JAJRYL010000070.1, from coordinate 4,111 downwards.
TTAGGCTAAACTCCTATTTAAGCAGTAAAATCACTCCGCGCATCACCGCTCAGGTTCTGGCGCGCCATGTCAGGCTCGGCGACAAGGTCAAAAAAGGCACTCCGCTCTTAAGCCTTTCGAGCGTAGCTATGGCAGAAGCCGCCGGTAAGCTGTTAGTCGCTAATCAGGAGTGGCAACGGATAAGAAAGCTCGGTAAAAGGGCCGTCTCCGCCAAACGGTACAACGAGGTAAAGATAGCCGATAAACAGGCCCGCGCACGGGTAATAGCTTACGGCATGACAGAGCGGCAGGTAAAAGAACTACTCTTAAAAGGCTCTTCCGGTACGCCGGGGGTCTTTCAGTTGGTAGCGCTGCAAAAGGGTGTAGTCGTCAGCGATGATTTTATCGAAGGGGAGCTGATAGAACCGGGCCGTGTGCTCTTTAATATAACCGACGAATCGTCGCTGTGGGTGGAAAGCCGTCTATCGCCGAAACTCTCCGAAGCGGTTAAGGCCAACGCAAACGCCCGCGTAAAAGTGCCTGGCAATGGCTGGATTAAAGGCAGAGTAACCCGGAGACATCACCTCCTTGACGAAGAGACCCGTACTATCGGAATTCGTATAGAGGTGAATAACAAAGACGGCAGGCTGCATCCGGGCATGTTCGTCGATACCAAAATCGAGACCGGTAAAGGTAAAAAGTACCTCGCCGTGCCCACAAAATCGGTACTGCGCAGCCCGGACGGAGACTGGATACTCTTTGTCGAACAGAAAAAGGCCGGGTCGTTCAAACCGCAAGAGGTAGAGGTGGTCGGAACCATACAGGACTATACCGTCATTAAAGGTCTGCCCGAAGGCAGTCGTATCGTAACCTCAGGGGCATTTTTCGTACGCTCGGAACTCGCAAAGTCGGGCTTTGCCGTACACAATCATTAATAGAGAGAAATTATGTTAAACGCAATTATAGATGGTGCTATTAGAAACCGGTTGATGATCGTGCTGATGCTAATCGCTATTGCTATCGGGGCGGTTTTGATTCTTCCGAAGCTCAACCTCGACGCTTTTCCCGATGTTACAAATGTTCAGGTAAGCGTAAATACCGAGGCAAAGGGCCTCGCCTCCGAAGAGGTGGAGCAGCTTATCACCTATCCGATAGAGGCGGTTATGTACTCACTGCCCGATGTCGAGGAGGTGCGCGCTATCTCCAAAACCGGCTTTTCCCTTGTAACGGTCGTCTTCAAGGAAGGTACGGATATTTACTTTGCGAGGCAACTGGTCTTTGAGCGGCTTCAGGCCGCGCGCGAAGAGATACCCGAAGGGATCGGAACCCCTGAGATGGGGCCCAACAGCTCCGGCCTTGGACAGGTGTTCCAGTATATGCTGCGCACCGATAACCCGGAAAAGTTCGATACCATGGCGCTTAGAAGCCTTAACGACTGGGTGGTTAAACTACTGCTGATGCCTATTGACGGGGTTACAGAGGTGCTCTCGTTCGGCGGCGACGTAAAGCAGTACCAGGTGCGGCTGAACCCCGCCAAGCTACTCTCCTACAAGCTGAGCGCTCACGATATTACCGGGGCTATCGAAGAGAATAACCATAACGCCGGCGGGTGGTATCTCAACCGCGGGGCAGAGCAGCTTGTAATACGAGGCGTGGGCTGGGTACGGGGCGGCAAGGACGGTATCCGCGATATAGCCAACATTCCGATAAAGGACGAAGACGGCACCGTTGTGCGCGTGCGCGACGTGGCAGAGGTAGCTTACGGGCCTGAGATTCGACAGGGCGCGGTCTCCATAACCACACGCGATGAAAACGGCAAGCCAAAACAGTTGGGCGAAATCGTAACCGGCATTATCATGAAACGCATAGGGGCGAATACAAAATCTACTATCGACGCCATCAACGCCCGTTTGCCGATTATACAGAACGCCCTTCCCGAAGGCGTGGTAATAGAGGCCTTCTACGACCAGGCCGACCTCGTCAACAAAGCGGTACATACGGTCGTAAAGGCTCTTACCGAGGCCTTTGTGCTTATAGTCATCGTACTCATCTTCTTCCTTATGAATATACGCGCCGCAACGCTCGTTCTGCTCTCCGTGCCAATCTCGATAATTCTCGCTCTTATGGCTATGGCTTACTGGGGCGTATCGGCAAACCTTATGTCGCTTGGCGGGCTCGCTATAGCTATCGGCATGATGGTAGACGGCTCGGTAGTGATGATGGAGAATATCTTTAAACATATATCGCACCACGATGAAGAGGCGAACCCCGGCGGTATAAGCCTTCGTATCTTAGAGGCTTCGCGCGAAGTAGGCCGCCCGGTCTTCTTCGCCGTGCTGATTATCATCGTGGTCTTCACCCCGCTCTTCACGCTTCAGGGCGTAGAAGGCAAACTGTTTCAACCGATGGCTATAAGTATAGTGCTCGCCATGCTGGCATCCCTAATGGTAGCGCTAATGGTAATACCGGCGCTTGCCACGTACCTCTTTAAAAAAGGGGTGGATCATAAATCGACTCGCGCTCTTAACCTTATAGACAAAATATACAAGAGCACACTGAAACTCGCGCTCTGCAACCGTAAAAAAGTAGTCGGGCTCGCTATACTGCTCTTTGCCGGTTCACTGGCGCTGGTACCGCTGCTTGGAACGGAGTTCGTACCCGAACTCGAAGAGGGTACGATTAACGTCAGGGTAACGCTCGCTCCGTCGTCGAGCCTTGAGACCTCTCTTGAGGTGGCGCAAAAGCTCGAACTCAAGTTAATGGAATTTCCAGAGGTACTTTACGTATCGAGCCGTGTCGGGCGCGCGGAGATAGGAGGCGACCCCGAACCTGTCTCCAACGTAGAGCTTTACGTCGGGCTAAAACCGGTACACGAGTGGGTATCGGCGGCCAACCGTCTTGAACTCCAAAAGTTGATGGAAAAGAAAATGGCCGTACATCCGGGGCTGCTTTTCACCTTTTCACAACCTATTGCAACGCGCGTCGATGAGCTTTTGTCGGGCGTAAAGGCTCAACTCGCCATAAAACTCTTCGGCCCAGACCTTACCGTACTTGCCGAAAAAGGCAAAGCCATTGAAGGGCTGGTGCGTAAGATAAAAGGCGCCCAATCGGTAGAGATGGAGCAGATTGCCGGTGAGGCGCAACTGGTGATACGGCCCGACCGTGACAAGCTCGCCCGTTTCGGCATACCGGTCGGGCAGGTAATGTCGCTTGTCTCGGACACTATCGGCGGACAATCGGCCGGACAGGTAATAAAGGGCAACGAGCGTTACGATATTTACGTGCGCTTTGCCGAGACATACAGAAGCTCGCCGGACGCTATAGCCAATATTATTCTACAGGCTCCGGGCGGGGCGTGGCTTCGACTTGGAGACATAGCGTCCGTCTCCATTGAGTCTGGCCCGCCGCAGATCCGCCGAGACGACGTACAGAGGCGCGTGGTAATACAATCGAATGTGCAGGGGCGCGACATGGGAAGTTTCGTCGAAGAGATCTCCCGCCGAATTAAAGAAGAGGTAAAACTGCCGTCAGGATACTCGGTAGTCTATGGCGGGCAGTTTGAGAACCAGCAGCGCGCGCAGGCCCGGCTGATGATAGTCGTGCCGGTTTCGCTCGGGCTGATCTTCCTGCTGCTCTTCTTCGCGTTCAATTCCGTCCGGCAGGCGGCGCTTATCATGCTAAACGTACCGCTTGCTATGATTGGCGGAATAACGGCTCTATTCGTATCGGGCCAGTACTTGTCGGTGCCAGGTTCCATCGGATTTATCGCCCTCTTTGGCGTAGCCGTTCTAAACGGCGTGGTCATGGTAAACGCCATCAACCTGTTGGTAAACGAAGGCACGCGGCAGGATACAGCGATCTTTAACGGCGCGTTATCACGCCTTAGACCGGTGCTTATGACAGCCTCTATAGCCGCCCTCGGCCTTGTTCCGATGCTGCTGGCAACGGGAATAGGCTCTGAGGTGCAGCGCCCTCTTGCAACGGTCGTAGTAGGCGGGCTCTTCTCCTCTACGCTCTTAACGCTCTATGTTCTGCCTGTTCTTTACAGCAATTTCTCTCACAAGTACGTAGAGGATAACGCGCCAAGAGAAAAGATTTAACTCTTTTTAACAGGCGGCAAGTATTAAAGCGC
>JAJRYL010000069.1 GCA_024275855.1 Deltaproteobacteria bacterium | reverse complement strand
CTCTTATCGCCGCAATAGGGCTTACGGCGGAAGAGCTGTTGATAGGCGACGTTAAACTCCGTGACCACGAAGAGCACTTCGACGAGTTTTTGGACGAGTGGGTAGCCGCCGCCGATACCGGCGACTATACCGACAATAAGATAGGCAAGGCCAATAATCCGACCGGTTCGGCACGCCTCAATATTTTAAGGCAGTATGACGACAAAGAGCACAAGTTCTACTACAGGGGCGAGGAGTTCGATATTCAGGAACTCGCCAAGACAATAGAGGGGATAATCCCGAAGGTTAAAAGAGCGATAGATACCGTTAGTGAAAAGTAAAAGACGAATATAAGTACGTATTTGAAATCTGTTTATGCCGGTTCAGAGTATCTCTGAACCGGCATCTTTTTATTAAACCCGGCCAGAAAACCACGGGCTTTAGCCCATGGCAGTTCACTCCGTTCGGTGGGCAGAAGCGGTTGCCGTTACATGCACTCTTTTAATTAGCGCTAACCTGTTTTTCTTGCGGGTACTCTTCAAATTAGCGCTATCCTGTTTTCTTGCGGGCACTCTTTAGATTAGCGCGGTCCTGTTGTGGCTTACAAATACTTCTCTATGGCTGCAAGCGCGCGCAAAATCTCGTCATTTCCGTGCGGCTCAATCGTCAGTATCGCTTCGGACGAGTTCTCCTTTATCGCGTTAAAGATAGTATCGAAATCGATATTGCCCTCGCCGATAGCGCGGTGTTCGTCTCTCGAACCGTTGTTGTCGTGTACGTGCACCTCTTTTACGTGCCTCTGAATAGACACAAACCACTCTTCGAGCGGTATCTCGGAAAAAAGGTTGAGGTGTCCCGTATCCAGACAGATTCCAAAGTTGGGCGAGTCCACGCTCTCGGAGAGAAGGCGAAGAGGCAGGGGGTACTTTTCGAAGATATTTTCAGCGGCAATTGTAACTCCTATATCCTCCGCCACTTTTACAATCTCCCTCCACGTCTTCATCGATTGTTCGAGCCACCACTCTACATCGTGGTTGTAGCGCTCTTCGTCGTACCCGGCATGCAGTACAATATTAACGGGTAACAGGTGGGAGGCGGCGCTTAGAGCCATGCGGTATATCTCTACCGTCTTTATCCTTTTAAGCTCGTTAGGGCTTCCCGGGTTGGTTCCCATATACGGCCCGTGCATGGTAATTTTAAGATTAAATTCGTCGAGCCGTCTTCTTATTTCATCGAGTTCAGCGGGGTCCGCCTTCGTTAAGTAGGTTCCGTCGAGGTATATTTCGGGGTTTATACGTGCTTCAATTATAGAGTCAAGCTCCGAGCGGAGCTTCTTAAATGGAATATGTACCTGAACAGGCAGAGCCTTTTTTGTCATCTTTATCCGTATTTTTGACCGTATTTGTGAGTTAAAACGGTTACCGTATAAAATGACTATATCCGTTAAGTCGAGTAATAGCAAGCATAGCGGACTCTTGTAGCGGTTCAGCGCCCTGTACCCTATTTTTCAGTAGCTTTAAACGGGGCTTGCCAAAACGCCTTTCCGGTGGCGTAAGTTATAAAAATACCTTGACTTTTTAAGTGTATACAGTATACGTTAAGGGTGTCTTCATGCCGGTTTTCTGCCGGCTATTCTATACCGACCGGTAACGGCAGGCACCGCCTTTGAAGGCGCTTACCTGAGAGTTATTTTTCTTATATTAAAAAGAGGCGGCACCAAATGCACAAGATGGGTTCTCTCGATTATCCGGTAGAAAAGCCGATGACGCTAAGAGAGCAGATAGTAGATTTCATAAAAGACTCCATTGTTTCCGGACGCTTAAAGCCGGGAGAGCGTGTGCCGGAGTCTGAAATAGCCGAAAATCTCGGTATAAGCCGCACCCCTATACGCGAGGCTTTCAGGCAGCTTGAGTCCGAGGGGTTTATAACCGTCACTCCGAGAAAAGGCGCCGTGGTAAGCCCCATTACCGACCGGGACGTAAAAGAGTTTTACGAGATCAAGAGCCTTCTTGAAGGTTATGCAGCTAAGACGGCCTGTAATAAGATGACGGACAAAGAGATTAAAAGGCTTGAAGCCCTTAACGCCAGTATGGTTAAATGTGAGGCACGGGGAGACTTTAAGGGTTTCTTCCGGTACGACAACGATTTTCACGCCACATTTTTGCGCACATGCGGCAACGACAAACTTCTTGCCATGGTGCACGGCCTTGTGCAGCAGTTTGAACGCTTCAGAATGACGGCGCTCTCTATTCCCGGTAGAATGGAGGTATCGTTAAAGCAGCATATAGATATAATAGACGCCTTTAAAGCGCGCGACGCTACTCGTGTAGAGAGCCTTGTTATAGCCAACGCTGAAAAGGGCAGGGATCTTCTGGTAGAGGAAATTTTAAGAGAGAAGTCTAAACATGGCCCTAATAACTGATACGGAAGCCGCGGCGCGCCTTGCGCGCACCATTATCGCCGATGTCGCTATCTATAATAAAGAGAAGATAGATAAAGGCATAAAGAACGACAATATCTTCGAGCTGCTCGCCGATGAGCTTGACGAGGGGCTTGCCCTTTACAGAAGCAAGGTAGACCCCGTGGTCGATAAGAAAAATAACTTCTTCAATAAGGCGGTGGTAGACATACTGATAAAAAGGTACGGTACCATAGAGTCCGATATCTGGTAACTCTTCTCCGGCTCTCCGGTATATTAAATACAACCCGGCGGGGGCTTGATAGGTTCAGGTATGTTTACCGTCCTCCGGCCCACAGGCGGATTTTAGAAGTGGCGGATACTGTGAGGTGCGTTTTACGGGAGCAGGCATGCGCACCGCCCTCCGGCATACATGGAACGGTCCGGCAGGATTAAGCAGTCCGGCAGGATT
>JAJRYL010000068.1 GCA_024275855.1 Deltaproteobacteria bacterium | reverse complement strand
CTAAACCTTATGGATAAGACGCGCGGCGGTTACTGTGTTTTTAAGGAGCATGGCTATTGTCATCGGGCCTACGCCGCCTGGAACCGGGGTAATATGGGCGGCTCTTTTTACCGCCTCGGCGTACTCTACGTCGCCGCAGAGCTTGCCCTCCGCGTTGCGGTTCATACCTACGTCTATTACCGTTGCGCCCTCTTTAATCCACGCGCCTTTTATCATCTCGGCGCGTCCTATAGCCGCAATCACTATATCGGCTGCGGCTATCTTTTTTTCCAGATTTACGGTCTTTGAGTGGCACAGCGTTACCGTGGCGTTTTGCCCGAGCAGCATTACTGCCACAGGTTTACCCACTATGTTGCTGCGCCCGATTACAATAGCGTCTTTTCCGGCGCACTTTATGCCGGCGCTTTTTAACAGGTGCATAACACCGAGCGGCGTGCAGGGTTGGAGCGTGGGGCAACCCGTAAGCAGGCGGCCCATGTTGTAGGGGTGAAAGCCGTCGGCATCTTTTTGCGCCGAGATGGCCTCGATAATCGTGGCCTGATCTATATGAGAAGGCAGGGGAAGCTGAACGAGTATGCCGTGTATCTCAGTATCTGCGTTGAGCGTATCGATTAACGACAGAAGCTCGGCCTCTGTTGTGCTGTCGGGCAGAATGTGCTGTGCAGAGCGTATGCCGACCTCAACGCACGCGCGTGTCTTGTTGCGCACGTAAACCCCGGAGGCCGGGTCTTCACCGACTAAAACCACCGCAAGCCCCGGAGTTATTCCGGCGGACTCTTTGAGTTCCCGTACTTCTTTCGCAAGCTCTTGTCTTAAGGCTTTTGCAATCGCCTTGCCGTCGATGACCTTTTGGGATAAGTCGAGGGATAAGTCTGAAGCTGATTTTGTAATAGTAGTAGTCATAATAGCTATGGATTATACTTTATGAGGCGGAAATTTGCAAAGTAATTCGCTCTTTTTCAGAGGGCGCGGCGCAAAGCAATGCGCTAAGAGCGCTTAAACCTACGGGTTTATCAGGCCATGTTTATGGGGCGGAAAAGGGGATAAAAAAGAGAGTAGGAAAGGGGGATTTAAAAGAACAACAGTTTGAGGAGGAGCTATTCGTGCAACAGTTCGTACTCATTGAAAAAGAAGTTCTCTTCGTTCAGTATCCTGTTTCTTATGGTCGCTACAAGTTCGTTGAACTCTTCTTTAAACTCCGGCCCCCGGCCCCCTGACGGATACTTGTCGAAGAAAGCCTGCGCTTTTTTCGTTATTACTTCCATGTCGTCTTTGGCGGAGTCGAGCAGGCGGCTCAGTTCGGCCCTGTCCGGGGCTGCCTCTTTTAAAACAAGGTAGATAAATTCATCCTATTTTTGCAGGTGCTCTATCAAGCCAAGCTGTATTGCCTTGAACTTCTCCCATACCTCCGGAGTGGCCATGTCGACCTCTTTAATCCTGTTCAGGACACTTATAATAGCAGCGTGCTCATTTTTTAGCTCATCGATTAATGCCGACATAATTAAAGGCTCCAATCTCTGTTTTTGTTTTTAAAGGCCCGCAGTTAAGGCGTCAAACTGAATGAGTTATTTAAAATATACAATAACTTTCTCTTTTCGACAACAGTAAAATAGCCCTGTCTCT
>JAJRYL010000067.1 GCA_024275855.1 Deltaproteobacteria bacterium | reverse complement strand
GTGTTAAGGTAGACGCTTATTTAGGGCTCGATGTCGGCTCCACCTCTACAAACGTAATTCTTGTGGACTCCGATTACAAACTGATTTCCAAACGGTACCTTCCTACCGCTGGCCGCCCTTTATAGGCCATTCGCAAGGGGCTCGACGAGGTAGGCGTTGAGTGCGGCGATAAAGTAAACGTATTGGGTGTCGGGGCCACGGGTTCGGGCCGTTACCTTTCGGGCGACTTTGTCGGCGCCGACGTTGTGCGCAACGAAATAACGGCGCAGGCGACGGCAGCCGCGGTAATAGACCCTGAGGTCGATACGATTTTCGAGATAGGCGGGCAGGACTCCAAGTACATCGCCCTGCAGGACGGCGTTGTCGTCGACTTTGAGATGAACAAGGTCTGCGCCGCAGGTACCGGAAGCTTTTTGGAAGAGCAGGCCGAAAGGCTCGGCATAAGCATTAAAGGCGAGTTCAGCGAGCTTGCGCTCGACTGTGCGGCGCCGCCGCCGATGGGCGAGCGCTGTACGGTCTTCATAGAGTCGGACATGGTGCACCATCAGCAAAAGGGCGTGGCAAAGGACGGATTGGTCGCCGGACTTTCGTACTCCATCGTTCAAAACTATCTCAACCGTGTCGTCGGAGACAGAAAGATCGGAAACAAGATCTTCTTCCAGGGCGGTACCGCGGCTAATCTTGGCGTTGTGGCTGCGTTCGAAAAGGTAACCGGCAAAAAGATAACCGTACCTGAAAACCACGACGTAACAGGGGCGATAGGCGCGGCGATGTTGGCGAAAAGAGAGATGGAGCCGGGGCAGAAGACCGTCTTCAAGGGTTTTGACATAGGAAGAAGAAAGTATACGCTCGACAGTTTCGAGTGTACCGATTGCTCGAACATCTGCGAGGTAAGGAAGGTGCAGGTAGAGGGCGAGAGTCCGGTCTTCTACGGCGGCAGGTGCGACAAGTACGACGTTGACCTTGCCAACAAGGTTGAGAACACCCTGCCCGACCTCTACAAAGAGAGAGAAAAGCTCCTCTACTCGACATACAGGGGCAAGGTTGCCGGTAAGGACGCTCCGACCATAGGCGTGCCGCGCGTGCTCTGTATGTACGAGATGTACCCTTTCTGGAAGGCCTTCTTCGACCAAGTCGGTTACCGCATGCGCCTCTCTTCGCCGACCAATAAAGATATAGTAAAAGACGGCATAGAGAAGATAGTGACAGAGACCTGCTTTCCTATCAAGGTTACGCACGGCCATATTCAGGAACTTATAGAGATGGGTACCGATAAAATTTTCATCCCGTCGATAATAAATTACAGGCCGGCCAAGTCTCAGAACCACGCCCACTTTACCGTGCTCTGCCCGTATGTGCAGGCGCTGCCGTACTATACACGGGCCGCCTTCGACTATGAGGCAGAGGGTATAGAGGTCTTAAGTCCGGTCTTCCACTTCAACCAGACCTTCGCCAATCTTAAAAAAGAGTTCGTTACCTTTGCGGCCATGTTAGGGGTTAAAAAATCTAAGGTCGATAACGCCCTTAAGATAGCGCTGAAGGCGTGGGACGACTTTAACGCCTCGTTGCTCAAAAGGGGGCAGGAGGTGTTAGAATCTTTGGCCCCGGACGATACGGCGCTCGTAATAACGGGCCGTACGTACAACACGATGGACTCTGGAATAAATCTTGAGCTTCCGCAGAAGCTTCGCGAAATGGGCACAATAGCCATACCCTTCGACATGCTTCCGATAGATGACGAGATAGACGAGAGTTTAAGGGAGGACATGTACTGGAAGAGCGGCCAGAGGATACTCGCCACCGCAAAGTACATAAAGAACGACCCGCGCCTCTTCTCGGTCTATATAACCAACTTCGGTTGCGGCCCGGACTCTATGATATCGCACTTCTATAAAGAGGTTTCAGGCGGCAAACCCTTCCTTCAGCTCGAACTCGATGAGCACTCGGCGGACGCCGGGGCCATTACCCGCTGCGAGGCGTATCTCGATTCCATAAAGAATATCAGGGGCAGGAAGCTTAAGGAGCAGGCCAAAAAGGGCGTGCTCAACCGTACCGGAATACGCAAAAAGCTCTTCCTGCCGGACATGGCGGACGGTTCTCACGGTATTGCGGCGGCCTTTCAGGCATTCGGCATAGACGCCACCGTTATGGACATGCCGGACGAAGAGTCGCTGAAGTACGGGCGCAGGCATACGTCCGGGCGCGAGTGTTATCCGTGCATACTCACCACCGGAGATATGGTTAAGGTTTTAAGGGGCAAGGACTTCGACCCGCACAATACGGCCTTCTTCATGCCTTCGGGCAACGGCCCGTGCCGTTTCGGGCAGTACAACAGGTATCAGCGTACCGTGCTCGACGAACTCGGTTTCGAGTCCGTACCTATTTACGCGCCGGATCAGGACGGCACCTTTTACAAGGAACTCGGCATGGTGGACGGCAACTTCGCGCGTCTCGCGTGGTGGGGCATACTCGCCGCCGACCTGCTTGAAAAGAGGTTGAGAGAGACACGCCCGTACGAGAAGGTAGAGGGCGAGTGCGACAAGGTCTACTGGGACTCTATCCGTAATGTAAATAATGCGATAAGAAATAAAAAATTCCCGGAAAAGGAGCTTAAGGCAGCGGCGAGCGCTTTCAATAAAATACCGGTTCATCAGGTCGGCACAAAACCGGTGGTCGGCGTCGTTGGCGAGATATATGTCAGGAACAACCGCTTCAGTAACGAGAATCTCGTAATGAAGTTAGAGGCCCTCGGCCTTGAGGTGCGCCTGCCTACCGTCTCGGAGTGGATCTTCTACACCAACGTCACCTCAAAAAGCAAAAACTGGAAGCGTAAACTCTACGGCGACTTCTTCAGGACTATGGTCGAGAACTTCTTCCAGCACAAAGACGAGAAGAGGATGGAGAAGCTGATAAACGTAGGCATGAGGCACGGGCACGAGCCGAAGGTAGAAGATATAATTAAAAAGGCCGAGAACTATATAGACGAGTCCTTTGAGGGCGAGGCCGTACTGAGTATCGGTAAGTCTATAGATTATATCGAAAGCGGCGTGGCCGGCATAGTCAACTGCATGCCGTTTACCTGCATGCCCGGTACCGTTGTAAACGCGGTGCTCAAAAGACTGCGTGAGGATAATAACAACATACCGTACCTTAACATGGTTTACGAAGGCAACGAAGACAGCAACTCCGCTACACGCATGGAGGCCTTTGCGCATCAGGTGAAAGACTTTATGGAGCGCGGCGTAAAGAGGCCGCCGTCCATACGTAAAAGCAAACCTGTAACAAGAGACGGCGCGCGCGCTTAGGGCGGATTTGCGGGTTGCCTTAAGGGGTGAGTACAGTCTGCGTTGGTTTTTATGGCCTGTATCGCTTAAAAACTTAGGGCGGATTTTGGAGTAATTTTAGACTGCTCGGTTTTATGGCCTCCACTGCTTAAACGCTCTTGGGCGGATTTGCGGGGTTGCCTTAAGGGGTGAGTACAGTCTGCGTTGGTTTTTATGGCCTGTATCGCTTAAAAACTTAGGGCGGATTTGCCGGAGCGGGTGTGGTGGCTATTAACGGTTGCGCCACGTTTGCACTGTATAGTTCGTTTCGGTTCTTTGGCGGTTTTTTTGAACCGTGCCGTTTATGCCGCGGAGCCGCTTCACTCTTTGTGCTTTATACAACCCCGGCGCTACGGTTCTTTTTAAGTAATAGAGGTTCAGCGCCGCGTTTCCGGCTACTCTTTCTCTTTATAGTGGCCAAGGGGCGCGGGCTGAACCTTTTTTATATACTCTCTTTCATGCTTTCTTTTCGGGCCGGCTCAATATGCAAATATTGGAAATATTGCTTGCGGTAGTAGCCCTTCTGCTTTTGGGGCTTATACTTCTCTCGGTGCGTAACGGACGTACCGCCTCGCGGAACGCGCAGGCGTACGAGGCATCGAGGCGTCAGCTCGAAGCCTCTTTTACGACCGGGCTGAACTCCGTCTCTAACTCCGTCTCAGGGGTTACCGCGCTGGTGCATGACCAGTTATCACTTATTACAACCCAGATGCAGAACTCGACCGGGCAGTTAAACGAGCGTATGGACAGTGCCGCGCGGCTCGTAACCGGCGTACAGCACAGCCTCGGGGCGCTTGGCGCTACAACAGAGCGGCTCATGGAGCTTGGCAGCTCTATTCAGGGGGTTGAAGAGATACTGAAAAGCCCCAAGCTAAGGGGCGGCTTGGGAGAATTTCTTTTAGCGGACCTGCTCGCCCAGTCTTTGCCGTCTGCCCATTACTCGCTGCAGCACAATTTTTCTAACGGAACCCGTGTTGACGCGCTCGTCAGGCTCGACGGCGTAAGCGTACCGATAGACTCTAAATTCCCGCTCGAAAACTTCCGCCGTATAGTCGCCGCCACTGCCGGAGACGAAATCCGAGCGGCACGGCGGGCCTTTATAACTGGAGTAAAAAAACATATAGACGCGGTAGCCGATATGTACATTCAACCGTCCGAAGGCACGGCGAACTTTGCGCTTATGTATATTCCGGCGGAAAATATCTATTACGAAAGTATTGTAAGGGAGGCCGCGGGCGACACTGGCGCCGGCATCGGCGCGGGGGCAGGGCTTGCCGAGTACGCGTTTGCGCGCCGTGTAATTCCGGTCTCGCCAAATACGCTCTACCTCTATCTTCAGACGGTGCTTATGGGGCTTCGCGGTATCGAGGTCGGTGAGCGGGCAACCGAAATACTCGCCCACCTCGACTCGCTCGGCAATGATTTCGACTCTATAGTCTCCGACCTCTCGGTACTGAACCGCCACCTCTCTAACGCCTCGGCCAAGTGCGGCGAGCTTGGCGGCAAGGTAGAGAGGTACTCCTTCGCCCTTACCCGGCTCGAAGAGGGCGGCGGAAAGGATAAAAAAGAGGCCGAAACCGGGGAGACTCTTTTAGAGAGTATCGAAGGCGAACCGGTATAGGCCGGGGGCTCTCTATATGTTAAAAAAGAGCATCTGTTTGACTTGGACTTCACTTTTGACTTATTATAAAAACTTGCTTCTGTTGTAAGAGAGCAGGATGGTAAGCAGGTTTCGGTAACCTGCGGGTTATAAATACGGATTTAAAAAGATTTGTTTCGGTAAGAATGGAGCAAGAGCAGGAACGGGCTTGAGTTTTCTGCTTTTTATAAAAATAGATTTAAAAAGATTTGTTTCGGTTGTAAGAGAGCAATGTCGGGAGCGTGGGCTTTAGTTTCCGGCCTATAACTATTACTGATTGAAAGGCTTGGGTATAATGAGCAGAAGAACCTATAACGTGGCTATTGCCGGGGCTACCGGCATGGTTGGCGCGGAATTTTTAAAGATACTTGAAGAGCGTGATTTTCCTGTCGGGGAGCTGAGGCTTCTGGCCTCAGAGCGCACCGCAGGCAGTACGCTTACATATAAGGGCGCTAAGGTTACGGTGGGGTTGCTCGAGGAGGAGAGCTTCGAGGGCATGGATATCGGGCTCTTTTCAGCGGGCGCGAGCGTCTCTAAAGTATATGCCCCGAAGGCGGCGGAGGCCGGGTGTATTGTGGTGGACAATACGTCGGAGTTTAGAATGGACCCCGACGTGCCGCTTGTGGTGCCGGAGGTAAACCCGGAGGCGATTGCCGGTTACGAGGCCAAGGGTATTATAGCTAACCCAAATTGCTCTACTATACAGATGGTGGTAGCGTTAAAGCCTATATACGACCGCTTCGGCATAAAACGGGTCGTGGTCTCGACCTATCAGTCCGTATCCGGGGCGGGTAAAGAGGCTATGGACGAGTTGACCGAGCAGATACGCTCTCTTTTTAATATGAGTACGCCGGACAAGAATATTTTTCCGCATGTAATGGCCTTCAACTGTATTCCGCAGATAGATATTTTTTTAAAGGACGGTTATACGAAGGAAGAGATTAAGATGGTGGACGAGACCCGTAAAATCTTCGATAATCCGGCTATGCTTATAAGCCCTACGGCGGTAAGGGTACCTGTCTATATAGGCCACTCGGAGTCCGTTAACGTAGAGACCGAAGACGGGGTGACGCCAGAAGAGGTTCGGGAACTCTTGAGGGAGTCTCCCGGTATAGAGGTTATCGACGACCCGTCCAAAGCACTCTATCCGATGACGGTCGATTGCGCAGAGCGCGACGCCGTATTCGTCGGCAGGATAAGAAAAGACCCCACTGTAGAGAACGGCATAAATATGTGGGTGGTCTCCGACAACCTCAGAAAGGGCGCGGCTCTAAATACCATACAGATTGCCGAGATATTAGTGCGGGACTATCTGTAGTGGAGGTAAAAGGCCGCAACTGCCCGGAAGCCGACCCCGGGGCACGAAAGATACGCCTGACCATTGAGTACGACGGGGCGCGGTACGTAGGCTGGCAGGTACAGAAAAACGGCAAGAGCATACAGGGCGCCCTCAACAGCGCGCTCTCTGTTATGACTGGGCGAGAGGTTAAGGTCGCCGGAGCCTCGCGAACGGACGCGGGTGTGCACGCTATAGCCCAGTGCGCCGCTTTTGTTACAGTGTCGTCTATACCGGTTGAAGGGTTCGTCGGCGGGCTCAACGCCCTTTTGCCGGAAGATATTGCCGTAACAGCGGCGACTGAGGTGGAGATGGCGTTCGACCCCAGACGGGACTCAAAGGGCAAGGTATACGTCTACCGTCTCTTTAACGGTAAGGTTCGCTCGCCGCTTTTAAGGCGAAACTCGTGGTTTGTGCGCACTCCGCTCGATATAGGGCGCATGCGGGAGGCCGCTAATCACTTTGTCGGCAGAAAAGATTTCACCTCTTTCAGGGCTACAGGCTCGGACGCGCCGCACTCGGTGCGTGAGATTACGGCTGTTACCCTCTTCGACAGAACTTCCGTGGCTCCGGGCCTCATCGAAATAGAGGTAAGGGGCACAGCCTTTTTAAGGCACATGGTCAGGATAATGGCCGGTACCCTCGTGGCAGCCGGCGCCGGACTTATAGAGCCTGTTGACGTTGGTAAAATAATAGAGGCGCGCGACAGGGCAGAAGCGCCGCAGACCGCGCCTGCGTTGGGTTTATCCCTTGTTCATATAGAGTATTGACGGTATGTTGAGTACAAACGGAGGTTGTAGGTTATGGAGTTGACGCTCGGCCCTGTACTCTTTGAGTGGAAGAGTGAGGAGCTTAAACGGTTTTACGACGCGGTAGCGGAG
>JAJRYL010000066.1 GCA_024275855.1 Deltaproteobacteria bacterium | reverse complement strand
TATGCCGAAATCTATGTATATCTTGCCGTCTATCTCTTCGGCAAGCCTGTTTTTATCGTACTCGACCTCCGCGGTTATGGAGACCGCGGCCTCTTTCGGGTTGAAGCCGAAGTACTCTCTGCCGGTAAAACCTGAGGCGCCATCCGCGCCTATTACAAAATTGGCCCTGTAGGTCTCTCCGGTCTCAACGGTAACCTCAACATACCCGTCGGACTCTACGATGCTTTTTACCCTGCACCCCTCCACGATTTCGGCTCCGGCCTCCCTGGCCTTTTGAACCAGCAGGGCATCGAACCGGTCGCGCATAACGTTGTAGCCGACCGTGCTATCGGATATTATGTCCATCGAACGGGACGACTTATAAGTAAAGTTGCCTCCTGTAATCGTCTGCTCGACAACGCCCGATATGTCGAAGTCAAAGAGCCCTTCTACCTTCGTGGAGATACAGCCTCCGCAAGACTTATACCTCGGAAACTTTTCCTTATCGAAAGCGATTACCTTAAGTCCGGCCCGTGCGAGCGTATACGCCGCTGTCGATCCGGCAGGGCCGAGTCCCACTACAATAGCTGAATACATCTCTCTTACTCCCTTTCCTGTTCGACGCTGAACTCCATATTACCGCACCAGAAGCCGTCTTTTTTTATAGCCTCGCTCTCCCAGCGAAGCAGCTTAAGGTGCCCTCTTTCCATCTCCAGAAGAGTCGAAAGCACAACCTTTTCAGTAGGGCTCTCGGCAAGCTTAAGCAGCTCCGAGTAGAACTTTACGGCCTCTTCCTCGGACTCTATAGCTATATTGACCGCGTTCATGTCGGTCTGGTTCTTATTCAACTTATCTATCAACTCGTTCTCTTCTTTAAAGATAGGCAGCGGCTCAACCTCGCCCCCGCCCTTCTCCAACGCCTCTTCGTAAGAGATCCAGCCGAGCCCTCCGCTTACCGAATCGACTATCGAGGCTATCACCTTGATATGCTGCAATTCGTCGAGCGCAAGCCCTTTAAAAACAGCGCGCCCCTTCTCGTCCTGTATCATCTCGGCTGCAACCGTGTAGAAGTAGTACCCTGCCATCTCAGTCTTTCTGGCACTCTCAAGCTCTACAAGTATACGACTCGATTTTTCTGACATTACTCTCACCTCTCAATCAAAAGTCAAAGATAACTTATATTATCTCCTGCCGGTATCCGTTCTTCCGGCCTTGTTTATGCCATGTTGATGCTCAAGAACCTCGCCCCTTACCTTACCCTCGCAGACGAGGCAAATAACAGTATCGGACGGCTTGGCGCACATGGAACAGACCTGCGACTTGCTTTCACCTTCATCTCCGTATAGCTCTTTTTCCTCGTTAATATCGGTCATGTTGCCTCCATACTAAGTTATGCCGGGTTTAAGACTACTTTACTTCCTATCACATAACATCAAGTAAATACAGGAGAAAATGAATCAATAACACTTTACATAAACCCAATAACGTGACAAAACAGAGCAACAACCGGCAAAATAACGTTAAAGATATTTGCTCATATCCTTAAAACTGAAACCCTTAAGTATCGGGGGCTCTTTAAAGCCTTTGTGCTGTACGAGCACTTTAAAAATATCACCCATGCCGCCGTCCATTATCAACTTCTGAATAGAACGGTTAAACCGTACCATTTCGACCACCTCGTGCCCGTGCTCGGTGGTAACCTCTTTAAGCTCCCGAAGCACCCCGGCGCCTATAAGAAAGTTCTTCTGCGTGGTAAAACCGGTTCTTTCAAGGCCGAAACCGCGCCCCGCAACCACAAGGTTCGTAAAGTCTATATGCGCCGTAATATCCTGCAACCCCGCGTTGGCATAAATATTATCGTTAAGAGTATGGCGCAAATGGCATACAAGGGTAGACGGCCTGCCCGGGGCATAAAGCTCGGAGGCCGGAAGCCCGTAATCTACCGTAATAACAAAACCGGTACTGAAGCAGCGAGCCGCGCTCTTTAGCCACTTGCCGGCGTAGAGGTTAACCTCTACCCTCTGCCCTTCGATTATATCGAACGGGTCGAGGTACTCTCTCAGCCCGGACAACGACGGCTCTTTAAAAACCTCTGTAAAAGAGCCGTTCAGGTAATCTACAAAAATCTCTTTTAAGCGGCCCTCTTTCATCACCAGCCGATGAACCGGAAGGCTGTCTATCAGCTCATTGGAGATTACTATTCCAAAGTCAACAGGGCCGGAATCCGGAAGCTCGCACAACCGGGTTATCTTCGCCTCT
>JAJRYL010000065.1 GCA_024275855.1 Deltaproteobacteria bacterium | reverse complement strand
TTGATTCTTTTTATCGCGGACTTATGATTGGCCAAGTTCTTATATCTCCTCTTGCGGTCTTTATCGATTTTTAATTACGTTACATATGAAGTAAAGTATAATATTCAATTAAGCAGGGAAAGTCAAGTAGAATGACTGAATAAATATTCTGCCCGGTCTCTGAATAGGGGAAGAGTTTGACCTTTAAAAAAAACAATGAGACGGACGAGAGACGCAGGATAACCGGCGCGGCCTCTGTAATCGCTTCTGCCACGGCAATTTCAAGGGTATTGGGTTACTTAAGAGACGCTGTAATAGCTTTCGCCTTTGGCGCAGGCATGTACTCGGACGCTTTTTTTGTCGCCTTCAGAATATCGAACCTTCTTCGCCGCCTGCTTGGCGAAGGCGCGTTAACGTCGTCATTTGTGCCTATCTTTACGCAAGAGTATGGCAGACGCGACTTAAACTCGACCAGAGAGTTTGTATCGTCCGTCTTTACGCTGATGCTTTTCTCTCTTACCATTTTAGCGGTAATCGGTATTCTGTTCGCGGGCCCGCTGGTCTCTTTAATGAGCCCGGGGTTTAAGGCCGACCCTAATAAGTTCGCCTTGACCGTAAGCCTTACACGCTGGATGTTTCCGTACATGATTTTTATAGGCCTTATGGCCATAGCTATGGGCGTGCTTAATTCGTTGCGCCACTTTCTGGCTCCGGCGCTCTCACCCGTTCTCTTTAACCTCTCTATAATCGCCTCTGTTTTACTCTTGTCGCCCTCTTTCAGCCTTCCCGTGTACGCGCTTGCCGTTGGCGTGCTTATAGGCGGTCTGCTTCAGTTTGCCCTTCAGATTCCCTTTTTCTACTCTCGCGGCATGTTGCCGGAACTCCGTTTTAAGTTTAAGGATCCGGCTATCGGCAGAATTTTCAAGCTCATGGGGCCAGCTTCATTCGGGGTAGGGGTCTACCAGTTGAATATCTTCGTTACTCTCTGGTTCGCTTCGCGCCTTGTAGAGGGAAGCGTCTCCTATCTCTACTATTCCGGTCGTTTGATGGAACTGCCGATGGGGGTTTTTGGTGTTGCAATAGCTACGGCGCTTCTGCCGAGCCTCTCAACTCACGTGGTTAAGGGTGAGTGGAGAGAGTTTAGAAGCTCCTTCTCTTTTGTGGTCAGAACTCTCAATTTTCTGATGATACCGTCTGCGGTCGGCCTCTTTATCCTCAGCTACCCGATTGTAGAACTCTTATTCGCCCGAGGTCAGTTCGGTTCAGGTGCCGCGACATCATCGTCTATAGCGCTCTGTTACTACACTATAGGGCTTGTACCCATTTCTATGTCGAGGGTGCTCTCGTCTGTCTTTTACTCGTTAAAAGATACAGTGGTGCCGCTATACGCCGCGATAGCCTCTTTTGTTGTAAATGTAGCGCTCTGTATACTGTTGGTCGGTCCGTTATCTTACGGAGGGTTGGCGCTTGCCACAAGTATATCCGGCATTGTTAACGTTGTTATTCTCTGTTTTATACTTAAAAAGAGGCTTGGCTCGTTCGGAGGAAGGGCTATTATAGCTTCCGCTCTAAGAAGTATCTCTGCCGCCGCATTAATGGGCGCGGTACTTGCTGTTTTAGTCCATTTTTCAGGTTTTGAAACGATGGGACAGGTCATGAAGGCACTCTTTGTAGCGGGTGCTCTGATAGTAGGTATTTTGGTCTATTTAGGACTTTCAAAGCTCTTTAAGGCAGAAGAACTAACATTTTTAAGGAGTTTTATCCGGCGCAGGAAGGATGCGGGTGGCATTGAATAAAAGCCACATTTGAATACTGCAAGTTATTGAAAAACAAGGGTTTTTAATTGTGCAAAAAATAGGCAGTATTCACAGCACCCATGAATGGCGGTAGAATCAAGTACTTCAACAGGGCTCTTTTGAACATGTTATCAACAGTTGGTGGGGACATCCGTCAAATGTTCTGTTTTACTTGGTTTTTTTACTTTTTCTTTGCCTCCTGCCACAGTTCTTCGAGCCTCTCAGGCGTTGTGTCGCTGAGCGTTTTCCCCTCCTTTTTTATTATTTTTTCGATATAAGAAAAGCGGAAAATGAACTTGTTTATACTCTTTCTAAGTGCTTCCTCAGGGTTGATTTTTAGAAACCTGCCGGCATTTACGAGAGTGAAGAGTATGTCGCCAAGCTCTTCATCCATATTCGTTCTATCTTTGGCGCGTACCGCCTCTTTAAACTCCTCGACCTCTTCCGTGATTTTATCGAGCAGATGCTCTACCTCTGTCCAGTCGAAGCCGAGACGCGCGGCCTTTTTACTTACCTTGTGCCCCCGCAATAGGGAAGGCAGCGCAATAGAGACCGATGCGAGGTACGGCTCTTAGGTTTCCGCAGTACCGGTTTTATTAACTTTCTTTGCCTCTTTATCTTTAATCTCACCCCACTGCTTAAGCACCTCTTCGGGCGTATCGGCCTGAGAATCGGCAAACACATGCGGGTGGCGGCGTACCATCTTCTCTATAGTTGTCTCTATTACGTCGGCCATGTCGAACCAACCGGCCTCTGTCGCGAGACGGCAGATAAATATGATCTGAAAGAGAAGGTCTCCGGCCTCGTCCTGCAACTCCATCGGGCGTGCTTCTCTGGGCGACTCTATAGCTCCTACAACCTCGTAAGCCTCCTCTATAATAAAAGGAATCAGGCTCTCAAGGGACTGCTCAGAGTCCCACGGGCAACCGCCAGGCCCCCTTAACCTGTCCATCAGCTCTTCGAGCCTCTTTATGTCCGCCGGTTTTCTCTTCATCGCCTTCTGTCTCTTTCTATCCGTACGGTTCGGTTTTTCAGTCAAACAGTATTGGGCTCTTCGAGCCTCTTTATGTCCGCCGATTTTCTCTTCATCACCCTAAACCTGCTTTATCCGTTTTAGTCTTACCTGCCGACTTGCCGCTATTGGGCTCTTCGAGCCTGTTTATGTCCGCCGGCTTTCTCTTCATCGCCTTCTGTCTCTTTCTACCGCACGGTTCGGTTTTTCAGTCAAACAGTATTGGGCTCTTCGAGCCTCTTTATGTCCGCCGATTTTCTCTTCATCACCCTAAACCTGCTTTATCCGTTTTAGACTTACCTGCCGACTTGCCGCTATTGGGCTCTTCGAGCCTCTTTATGTCCGCCGGTTTTCTCTTCATCGCCTTCTGTCTCTTTCTGTTTACTTTCAAATAGAGAGAGTGCTCTTTGCCTCTGTTTTTTATAAGTCCAAACCAGCCTCTTTAAGCTCTTCGGGTCTGTTTATATTCGTTACAGAGCGC
>JAJRYL010000064.1 GCA_024275855.1 Deltaproteobacteria bacterium | reverse complement strand
GTCGCCGACCTTGAGATCGTTGTACCCATCAATCGCCATACCGCACTCGTAATTGGTCTGCACCTCTTTTACGTCCTCTTTAAAACGCTTGAGCGAAGAGAGAACCCCTTCGTAGATAACGACATTGTCGCGCACCAGCCTAACCTTGGCATTTCTACTCGCCTTGCCGTCCACTATGTAACAACCGGCAACGGTTCCAACCTTTGTAACACGGAAGATATCCCTTACCTCGGCCCTGCCGAGAACCTCTTCCCTTATGATAGGAGCCAGGAGGCCCTCCATAGCGTTTCGTACATCGTCAACAAGGTTGTAGATAACGTTATAGAGTTTAAGCTCTACCGAATCCTTTTCAGCCAGGGCATAAGCCTTGGACTCCGGCCTTACGTTAAACCCTATGATGATAGCGTTGGATGCGTTTGCGAGCATAACGTCGCCCTCGTTAATTCCGCCAACAGCGCTGTGTATGAACTTTATCTTTACGGCCTCCGTAGAGAGCTTGTTCAGCGAGTCTTTTACCGCTTCGATAGAGCCGTGAACGTCGGCCTTGATAATAAGGTTCAGCTCTTTTACATCTCCCTTGCTAATCTGGTCGTAGAGATCTTCGAGGCTTATCTTGGCGGTCTGCGCAAGGTCTTTGTCGGCAAGCTTCTGCGCCCTTATCGAGGCGATCTGGCGCGCGGTTGTTTCGTCCTTGACTACATGGAACGTATCTCCGGCTTCGGGCACGCCCGAAAGCCCGATTACCTCGATAGGCATAGACGGCCCCGCGCTCTCAATCCTCTGCCCGCGGTCGCTTACCATAGCCCTTATGCGGCCATAATGGATACCGGAGACAAAGGCGTCGCCAATCTTTACCGTACCGCTTTGAATCAGAACCGTGGCAACAGGGCCGCGTCCCTTATCGAGCTGCGCCTCTACTATAATACCCTTTGCCGGAGTATCTACCGTGGCCTTAAGCTCAAGTATCTCGGCCTGAAGCAGTATCATCTCTACAAGCTCTTTTACGTTCGTTCCCTTCTTTGCTGAGACCTCTAAAAAGATAGTGTCTCCGCCCCAATCTTCAGAGATAAGGTCGTAACCCGAAAGTTCATTCCTTACCCTGGTAGAGTCGGCGCCCGGAAGGTCCATCTTGTTAACGGCTACGATTATAGGCACCTCTGCGGCCTTGGCGTGGTTTATGGCCTCTACAGTCTGAGGCATAACACCGTCGTCCGCGGCTACCACCAGTATTACAAGGTCGGTGACTTTAGCCCCGCGCGAGCGCATTGTGGTAAACGCCTCATGACCCGGAGTGTCGAGAAAGGTAACGTCGCCTTTATCGAGATGAACGTGGTACGCGCCTATGTGCTGCGTTATGCCTCCGGCCTCCCCTGTCGCTACGTTGGTCTGGCGAATAGCGTCGAGTAAAGAGGTTTTACCGTGATCGACGTGCCCCATAACGGTTACGACGGGGGCGCGCGTTACAAGCTCAGCATCCGCCGATTCTGCGTTGCCGCCGGTGCTCCCTAAAAGTGTCGTTTCGTCGAGGGCTGCGTTCTCTACCTCGAAATCGTACTCCTGCGCTATCAGGGTTGCAGCGTCCGTATCTATAAACTGATTTACCGTGGCCATAATACCGAGCGCCATCAACTTCTTTATAATCTCTCCGGCCTTTACTCCGAGGCGCTGGGAAAGTTCGGCAATACTTATAGCGTCTATAATGCGTACAACACGGGACGCTCCCGTGGGTACCGTTATCTCCGTGCTCTTTAACGCCCTGTTCTGCACTACCTGTGATCTGCGGCGCTGAGGGCCTCTGTTGTTTTTAAAACGGCGCCCTCTTTTACCCTGCACCCTTTGCGGAAAGAACTTTTTAGGGGCGGGCTCTTTACCGAAAACCTTCACCTCTTTAGCGGCGGCCGGCTTGTTGGCTAAAGGCTTTTGCGCCGTCTCCCTGTTTGGCTTCTTCTCCGGCGGCGCGGCTTTTGCGGAACTCTTCTTTACGTGCTTAGGCTCTGCCTCGGCACTGGTAGCGGCAACGGCCTCTTTTTTAGCCACCGGTTTGGCCTCAACCTTTGTACCCGTCGCGGCCTTGGCGGCAACAGCCTCCTTGCCTGCCTCGGTCTCCGGCGCGCCCTCTTTGGCCTTCTTAACCGCCACCTTTTTAGGGGCGGCCTCGGTCTTTTTAGGCGCGGCCTTCTTACCGTCGGCCTTTTCGGGCTTCTCTTTGGTAGTCTCGGCTACCTTGGCCGCCTCTGCGGAGCGGGCCGCCTCTGCGACCTCAGCCTGCTTTTTGGCTACCTTGGCCGCCGAACTCGCGGACCTGCGCCGTATTACCGTAGACTTAACGCGCTTTTCAACTACCTCGCCCTGCTCTTTTTCTTTCTCTTCTGTCGGCATCTCAACTCTATTTAAAACCAGTCTTACAACCCAAGCCGTTTACGGAACAGATCCGGATCCGGCGCTTCAGTCTCTTTTTTAAAAGCCCTCGACAAGCGGCCTTTTTTTGCCGCTACGGACATTATACACTCGACAGACCGGCAGATATAAGCACCCCTGCCGCTTAAACAACCACTGTCATCTATAACAGGCGAGCCGCCTGCGCAGACCAACCTGACAAGCTCGCTCTTCTCTTTTTTCTTATTGCACCCGACACAAGTTCTTACCGGCATACAAACTCAGCGCATGGTAAAAAGCTCAACCTGCGGGCTCCTCCTCTACGGCCTCACCGGAGGTCTCCTGCTCTTCGTCAACCTGCTCTTCGTCAACCTGCTCTTCGTCAACCTGCTCTTCGTCAACCTGCTCTTCGTCAACTGGCTCTTCGTCAACTGGCCCTTCGGAAAGGCCGTTACGGCTAAGGGCGTCTTTCAAGGCGTTATTGATAGCGGCCTTGCTCTTGTCGTCAGTACTGTCTTCGATATCATGCACGGTATCCGACGCTTCAATCTCTTTTCTCAAAGCCTCGTCC
>JAJRYL010000063.1 GCA_024275855.1 Deltaproteobacteria bacterium | reverse complement strand
TTGTCCGTAAAGTCCGGCGAGTAGATGCCTTTGCCGAACTCCTCGTACCGGTGTTCTGACGGGTCTATTCCGGCAAGCTCTTTTCGTACCTTGTCCGAGCTTATAACGGCGGCGCCAAGCAGGCGGCCTGTCTTTTTAGCTATTACGCTCTTGCCCGTGCCCGAAAGCCCCCTTACTATAATGAGTCTCGGCGCCCGGTAACCGGCGTTCTTTTCAAGAGCGTACATGCCCGCGAGGTAAAAGTGATGGCAAGCGTTGAAAAGAGCGGCCGCCCGTTCGTCCTCGGCGACCCCCTTCGCGTAAAACTTGAAACCCTCGACCTTGCCCCGTATATACGCCCTGTAGGTTTTGTAGAAGTTTAACAGTTGCCTGCCTTCCAAGTCACCGGCGGCGGAGAAGTAACCCTCTTCAAGCGCCTCGGCGAACAGGGGGCGGCCCCTGAAGTCGAGATCCATTGAGAGAAAGGCGATTTCGGCCACTGTGTCGGAGAACCTGAAACGCTCAGAAAATTCGATACAGTCGAATATCTCGATCCTGTTATTGTCCATCAGCACAACGTGCTCGGCATCTATGTCGCCGTGGCAGTCCCGGATAAAGCCTTCTGTTACACGGGCCTCGAACAGCTCTTCGTGCCGGGTCAAAAAGTTGTCAGTATACTTTTTTAAAAGGGCGAAGGTCTCTTCAGGGATCAGGTCTCCGGTGAAGCTCTTTGTCTGGGCGAAGTTTTCATCCGTATTCTCTTTTATTTTTTCAGGCGCGCAAAAGTCTGAGATGCGTTCGTCCGTACTTGCCCCGGCCCCGATGTTGTAGTGAAAGCGGGCTATGCGCTCCCCTATAGAACGAATATTCTCCTCTGTTACGCTGCCCTCTTCTATTCTCTCTTCGAGCGTGGCGCCTCTTGGAATCCTCTTCATCTTTACAGCGTAATCGACAACGGTAGAGCCGGCGGCCCCTTGCGCGTCGTCTATGCGGTAGACCCCGTTCTTTTCCGTAACCGTCACTACGTCTATGTACAGCGTAGGGGCGAGCCGCCTGTTAAGCCGTATCTCTTCCAGACAGAAATGGCGTCTGTTTTCAAGCGTAGTAAAGTCGAGAAAACCCAAGTTAACCGGTTTTTTTATTTTGTAAGCGAAGTTGTCCGTTAGCAGCACGTACGAGATATGCGTCTGAATGAGTTCTATTTTTCCGGTAGTTGCGGTTCTGTCGGGGTAGGCGTTCGGGGTGAGCAGGGCTTCTATCTTTTTTGGCAGTTCAGGCTTTACGGGTGTTTGCGTAAGCTTCATCACTTCTCCGGTAAACGGCTTGTCTTTAAAAGGTGCGGCAGGGTGGTGGCTGTACGGCCTGATATATGAAGAAGTGTACTATCAATTTTGTAAAATGTAAATTATCTTTAGGAGAGCGTAATACGGTAACCGGACAATTCTCTTTTGACAAGTTTATAGCGATAGATTAAAATAATAGATTGCTTGTTTTCTGCCTTAGCCGGTCTCAGGCGTTCCCGTCTTTTTTTTCGGGTTTTTTTATAAAGGAATTTTATAACGAAGGTCTGATTTATTCCGACCTTCATGCGACACATGGAAGTGTCGTCATTTTCAATAACTGTAAGTTTTTGAAAATGTGAGAAAAAGAAAGATCGCATTTTTCTTTTTCGTCTATGAAAAGTTCAGGGACGGATTATTCAGAGGTTACTTGAGTGATAGATAAAGAACGGATACGGAATTTTTCGATAATAGCCCATATCGACCACGGTAAAAGCACCCTCTCGGACCGGTTGCTCGAATACACCGGGGCTATAACCAAGCGCGATATGGTTGAGCAGGTACTCGACAAGATGGACCTTGAGCGCGAGCGAGGCATAACCATAAAGGCGCAGTCCGCGCGTCTTGAGTACTTGGCGGACGACGGTATCCGTTACGTCTTCAACCTGATAGACACGCCGGGGCACGTTGACTTCAGTTACGAGGTAAGCCGTTCGCTCTCCGCCTGCGAGGGCGCGCTGCTTATAGTGGACGCCTCGCAGGGTGTAGAGGCCCAGACCGTGGCCCATCTGTATACCGCTGTAGACGTAGGGCTTGAGATAATCCCTATTCTTAACAAGATAGACCTGCCTTCGGCAGAGCCGGACAGGATTAAAGAGGAGATAGAGGAGGTTTTGGGGTTGGACGCGTCGGACGCGCTTTTGGTAAGCGCAAAAGAGGGTATAGGCATAAAGGATACCCTTGAGGCCATTGTGCATCTTGTGCCGCCCCCGTCCGGATCGGCCGAGGCGCCCTTAAAGGCCCTTGTATACGACTGCTGGTACGATAAGTATCAGGGCGTAATCGTGCAGGTGCGCATAGTTGAGGGTGTGCTTAAAAAGGGTATGAA
>JAJRYL010000062.1 GCA_024275855.1 Deltaproteobacteria bacterium | reverse complement strand
GCAGAACTTATAATGGAGATCGGTTTCGACCTTGCGCAAGAGGTCTCCGGTCTGTTGAAGGCATCGGCAAAGTACTCCGGCTTCGATATAAAAAAAGACCTTAACGGCATTGAAAGAGTAGTTGTAGCGACACGGTCGTAATAGTCGCTACGTGCGCGAGGGCAATACCAGGTACTGTCATGCTGAACTCGATTCAGCATCTTGTATTAACCATCGCACCTAAGCAATAGTAGGCCGAGCCCTGAATCAAGTCCAGGGTGACACTACTTTTTTGTCGGGTTACGCTTCGCTAACCCGACCTACTCCTTTTACTTCCGTCACTATCTCAAACGCCCTGCGAGCTCTTTACTTGCGTCACCACCTCAAACACCCTGCGAGCCTTTTGCTTCCGTCACTATCTCATGCGCCTTGCACTTCTCCCACAACGTCTTTCTCGAAATACCCAGGAGTCTTGCGGCAAGGCTCTTGTTTCCCTCCGCCTCCGAAAGCGCCTTTAGTATGCAGCGCCTCTCGAAATCCTTTACTCCTAAAGAGAGTTTTCCGCAACCCGGCTCCACGGACTCGCCGGGAACCTCGACAGAGGGCACAATATCGTCCGGCAGTTCTCTAAGTTCAACCTCGCTTCCTCTCGCAAGCACAACCGCCCGTTCAACAGCGTTAACAAGCTCTCTGATGTTGCCCGGATATGAGTACTTTAACAGCGCCTCTCTCGCGTCCGTTGAAAACCCTTTAATGCTCTTGCCGTTCTGTAGAGCGAAACTCTTTAAAAAGTGGTCGGCTAAAAGCAGCACGTCGTCTTTACGGTCTCTAAGAGGAGGCAGCATAATAGGCACGACATTGAGCCTGTAGTAAAGGTCTTCTCTAAAATTACCGTCGGCAACGTCTTTCTTCAGGTCTCTTTGCGTAGCGCAGATAATACGCACGTTTACGCTTATCGTCTCCGTACCTCCAAGCCTGTCGAACTCCTGCTCCTGCAAAACTCTAAGCAATTTCACCTGTATGGCCGGAGTTAACTCCCCTATCTCGTCAAGGAAGAGAGAACCGCCGTCGGCAAGCTCAAACTTGCCCTTTTTACCCTTTACGGCTCCGGTAAAGGCGCCCTTTTCATAACCGAACAACTCGGCCTCTAAAAGCGTCTCCGGCAGCGCGGCGGAGCTTATCTTTATAAATGGCCCGTCTTTTCTATAACTGTTATAATGTATGGCATTGGCGACCAGCTCCTTACCCGTGCCGGACTCGCCAAGCACCAGCACCGTAGAGTCTGTAACGGCTACTATCTTTACACTCTCTACCACCTCGCCCATAAGTTCGCTCTTATAGATCATTCCGTCGAAATTGTGCCGGGACTCAACCTGCTCCTTAAGCTGAAGGTTCTCCTCTTCAAGCTCTTTAAAACGCAGCACTCGCTCTATCATCAAAAGCAACTTCTCCATTGGAAAGGGTTTCGTTATATAGTCGTACGCCCCCATCTTCATCGCCTCGACAGCGGTAGCAACTGAGCCGTAAGCGGTTATAAGTATCACCTTCGCCTCCGGAGCGTACTTGGTGCAGGCGCGCAGAACCTCGATACCGTTGCTGTCCGGCAGACGCAGATCGGTGATAACAAGATCGTAAGGGTTCTGCTTAATCAGCTCTATGCCCTCGTTCCCGAGCCCGGTCTCGAAAACAGCGTACCCCTCTCCCTTAAGAGCGTCACTTATAGAGATCCTCATCAACGGTTCGTCGTCTACAATAAGTACCTTCTTCAAAAAAAAGTCTCCATTAAGTTCATGTCTTTACCGAGCCGTCCGGCTCCTGCGATACAACCGGCAGCCTGAGAGTAAAGGTTGTGCCGGCGCCAATAGTGCTCTCTACCTCTATGTCCCCCTTGTGCCGCTCGATTATACCACGACTTACCGATAGCCCCAACCCGGTACCGCTACCGACCCCTTTTGTGGTGTAAAAAGGGTCGAAAATACGTGTAAGGCTATCGGCCTCTATACCGCAGCCGTTATCGCCTACGGTTATAGTGTACCACCCGCCTTCAGAGCTTGTAGCAACCTCTATAAGACCTTGCGGCTCTACCGCATGTACGGCGTTTAAGAGCAGGTTGACAAGTACCTGCTCTATCTGGTGCCTGTCGGCAAGCACGTCCGGCAGATCGGTTCCAAGACGCTTAACAATCTTGATTTCACGGCCTTTAATCGTATGATATATAAGCGGCAGAACCGACTCTATAAGGCCGTTTATGTCTACACGTCCGAGTTCCGGTTCGTGTTGCTGGGAAAAATCGAGCAACTGACGGACGATATTCTGCGCACGAGTTATGCCGTCTTCTATAAAATCTATGTACTCGCGCTTCCTTTCGTCCGTGAGGTTACTGTTTTTAAAGTTATAAATGCAGTTGAGCACGCCGCCAAGCGGGTTGTTTACCTCGTGGGCTACGCCCGCGGCAAGCTGGCCGACCGCCGCAAGCTTTTCGCTCGATATTACCCGCGCCTCCATCTCTCTTTTCGCGGTAACGTCTTCGGCCATCCAGATAACGTACTTAACGGATCTTTGCCTGCCTGAAGAATCGGACAAAAATATCGGAAAGATACTGCTCTGCACCCTTATATCTCTCGTACCGAGCCCTTTTCGAGAGACCCTGCGCTCAAGGCTGACCGGTTTACCCGTATTGAAGACGCTCTCGAAGGTATCTTTAAGGCCGTCTCTAAGTTCGTAATCTCCAAGGTGCTCTACAAAGTTCTTGCCGCAGTAATCGACTCCGGGCACGCACTTGCAGACAGGACAGCCCAAAAGGCCGTGCCTGTTCCAGTCAACTATAGTAAAGTCCCTCTCTACAACGTAAAGGCAGTACGGCAAAGAGTTTATTATAGATTCCACAAGGTTCTTCTGCTGGCTTAAATTCTCCTGGCTCGTACTTATTCGTACCTCGTTATCTCTAAGGTTGCGAACCATCTGCTTAAACGTCTTGGCAAGGTCGGCTATTTCGTCGTTGCCCTCGGTCGGAAAACCGAACCGTACGTTTAAGTCTCCGGAGCTGATAAGCTCGGCCTTGGTATTAAGGGTCTTAATCGGCCTGATGATTCTAAGAGTTATTAAAGAGGCTACACCTGTTGCGAGAAAGAGCGCTATTGTGGAAATGGCTATAACAGCCTTTACGTTTTCGTTCTGAAGCGCCGCGAAACGCTCCTTGGGCAACCCTACAAAGAGCGAACCGATAATAGTGCCCTTGTGATCTTTAATAGGGTCGAGCGCAGCCATATATGAAGAACCGGCAATAATTGTCTCGCCGCTAAACTCTTTGTTAGAGAGTGTAGTGTCCAAAACTTCCGGCGGATAAAGGTGCCCCACGGCCCTCTCGCCGTCGGCATTCACAACGTTGGTAGAAATCTGCACGCCGCCTATTGAAATAGAGACCAGGGAACCGGGTATAGTACGTGCGAACGAGTCGGGCACAAAAGTATCGTTGTTCATAAGGTCTCCGGTAATAATAGCCCCGACCACCTTACCGGCACTGTCCGTTACGGGAGTAACAACCACTAAAAGCATACCGCCGCTTAGGGCGCCGTACTCCGGCTGCTCAGACTCTTCATCTGTATTTACAAGTTTTATTCTTCCCTGCTCTCTCAGATTTTCGAAATCCATCAGCTCCTGAGAGATAAGCTCAGTAGATATTAAAGACCTGCGCTCAGCCATAGCGCGCTCGACAAGCCCGTTAATAGAGACCTTTACACTCATATTCCCGGAGTTCAAAGAGGCTATGATTACGGCATTTTTGTCAACAATATCCCATAGATCCACGTGCGGACGATACTTTTTCCAGGCCTTAAGCTGAGAGCGTAAAAAACCGCTGTCACGCCTTTTAATAGCGCGCTTGATATAAGATTCCGTAGAGGCCTGCAACATGCCGTACTTCATCTGATGAGCCCTGGCGTAGTACTGCACCCTGGCGGCTTTTAAGCTGTTGCCGACGGTGATCTGCGCGTCCTCATTCATATTTTTGCTTATAATAAAGGTAGTTAGAATTGCGAGCAGTATGGTAGGAACGAGGGTTACAAGCAGGAATGAGAGCATCAATTTTCTGCCAATATTCATCTAATCCCTCATTTTACGCAAGATTGTTCAAAAACCGATGGCTTTTGGAGCCGCTGCTTCGGTCCGTATCACCGCGGAACTTGAAAAATCCATATAAATTAATCTATTACAAACGTTGAGCAATGTCAAGAACAGAGAGCAGCGCCACTTGACGCAACTGTACGACACCCGAAAAACAGACCTGTAGGGGTAAAAAACCGGACGAATTGTGACGAAAAAGAGCGAACAAAAAGTGATAAAAAAGAGGATAGTGGAAGAAACCGTCTAAAAGCGGCATAAAAAACGGAGAAAAAAGGGTGAAATTCGTCAGAACAGGGGTAAAAGGAGGACGGAGGGGCTTAATGTTCAGCCCCTCCGCTTACGGCAGGATACTAACTAAGAGTACTGCTTTACTGAGAACCAACTACAGTGGCGGATGCCACAATTTATGGAAAGACATCTGGTGCTATATATAAACCCTGTGTCAGGGAGTATATTCTACAAGTGTGTATTTAACCCTCGTCTCTGTTACTAATTATTATTATACTCACTCACTATTAAAAGATGATTAGAACGTTTCTATTTACAGAAACTATTTTACCGGTTACCGTATTAAATACAGAATCGAAGTCTGCGTTAATGGTACAATAGGTTCTATTAACGCAGGCATCGCCTCGCGGCAGCGTATACCAGGTACGTAAATCTTACCTGCTTCTCTTTGCGCCCTGTGCGCCCCGCAGAGGTTTTTAAATTACCCGCCACTGTGCCGTTTACCCCCTATAATCGTATACCGGGTTGGCAAAGCGTAACCCGGCATTAGTCTGATCACCCTGAATCGAGTTCAGGGTCTTAGCTGACAGGGCATCGGTGCTGATTTGAATACAAGATGCTGAATCGAGTTCAGCATGACAACCATAATAGACTGCTCTTCTCTGTATAACGTTAACCGCAATAGTACCTGAAGTCGCTTACCGCTGCCTGAGGCAGAACTATATCGGGTACATAAAGTTTACCCGGCTCTTTTTGCATAAGGTGCTTAACGAAAGCCCGGTG